>JALERC010000100.1 GCA_022763805.1 Mycoplasmatota bacterium
AGATAGAATTTCAAGAAGTCAAAGAGACACTTTATATTTAATTGAAGAAGTATTTAATAAATATGATGTAAGTTTTATTTCAATGAGAGAAAACTTTGATACATCATCTCCATTTGGGAAAGCAATGATTGGTGTATTATCTGTATTTGCTCAATTAGAAAGAGAAACTATATTAGAAAGAACTCGTATAGGGCTTAAAAAACGTGCAGAAGCAGGACTTTGGCGAGGTGGAGGTAAAATACCTTTTCCTTATAGATATGACCGAAATACAGGTACATTAGTGCCAATACCAGAGCAAGTAGAATTGCTTCATAAAATGATTTCATTATATATTAGTGGAAAAAGTTTTAATGCTATTGGAAAAATAGTAGGAATGGATGAATCGATGGTGGAAACAAGGATTTTATCTATAACAACTACTGGTAAAGTACCATATAGAGATGAAATTTTTGAAGGCCTTCATGAGGCAGTAGTATCTAATGAATTATATGAGGAAATTTTAAGGGTAAATAAAGTAAGAAGTCGTGAACCATACGAAAGACATTATTTACTATCTGGTAAAGTTTATTGTGGCCATTGTGGAGCAAAGTATAGGTATCAAAAATGGGGTAAAAGATTAATTATGTATTGTTATTCACAACAAAAAAGTAAACCCAAATATATAAAAAACCCTAATTGTAAAAACAAAAGATGGGACACTTTTGAAGTTGAAGATGCTGTATTAGAAGAATTATTTAAAATGATTTTAGATATAGATTTATTTAAGCATACTTTTAATATAGCAAGTGTTAATATTAAAAACGAATTAAAAGCAAGACTAGATGAAATAAAAAAACAAATTAATAATCTATTAAATTTTATAGCAAGTGGTATTGCAGTCGATGAAACCAATAAAAAAATAACTGAATTAGAAAAAGAAAAAATAGTGATAGAAGAAAAACTATTATCATCAGATAAAAAAGAAAAAGATAACAAAGTATCTTTAAATATGATAACTAGTTTAAAAACAACTTGGTTTAATATGGATTTTGATGAACAAAGAAGAATTATTGAACATTTAATTGATAAAGTTGTAGTTAATGATAACGAAATCAATATTTACTACAATATTTACTAGACAATAAAATTTTCTCCCACTGGGGTTAATAGTCCTACAAGTGACATAGAAATATTAATTTTTAAACTACTTATTATCAATTTATAATTATATGGAAAAACTAAGTTAGTAAACAGTTGAAGTTTAGTTGATTTAAATGATTTTAGTAAGTTTATTCTATAAATATCAGTTTGATTAAATGCTTCAAGTACAGTTATAATAGTAGTAAAAGTAGATATTAATAAAGCCATAATTATTATAGATTTTATGTTTGCTCCACTCCATATTATCAAAATAGGTCCTAATGCTACTTTTGGTAGGCTATTTATTATGGTTAAAAAAGGATCTATTACTTTGCAAATAAATTTGTTATACCATAATAAAAATGAAATTGCTATTCCTAAAATTGTTCCAATAATAAAACTTATTATTGTTTCAAATAAAGTTACTGCTATATGTGGTAAAAAATTTGTATTTATTAAACATTTTATTACTTCTTTAGGACTTGATAATATAAATGTATTTATCATTTCTTTATTTGCTAGTATTTGCCATATAAATATAAAAAATATTACTATAAATATTTGTGTAAAACTTGCAATTATATTACTTTTTTTTATTTTTTTAATATACTTTATATGTTCTTTACTATACATTATCATCAACTTCTTTTAAAAGTTTTAAATACTCTTTTTCATATACTCTTTTCGAAGGAATTTCTGTCATATTAGTTATAATTTCTTTTTTTATTATTGATGGTTTTTCTTGTAATATTAAAATTCTATCTGAAAATGTTATTGCATCACTTATATCATGTGTTACCATTATGCATGATATTTTTTCTTCTCTAAGTATATTAAAAATATCATCTATTACAAATTTTTTTGTTTGACTATCTAATTTTGAAAAAGCTTCATCTAATAATAGAATTTCAGGCTTAATAGCAAGTGTTCTAATTAATGCTACTCTTTGTCTCATTCCACCACTTAAATTATTCGGATACATATTAATAAAATCTTTTAATCCATATTTTTCTAGTAAATCTAAAACATATTTTTTATTTTCAGAGTTTAATTTTTTTTGTATTTTTAAACCTAACAAACAATTATCATATATTGTTAACCATTCAAATAATAAATCATCTTGAAGCATATAACCAATTGTTTTATCACATATAATTATTCCATCACTCTTATCTATTATTCCTGCTAGTATTGATAATATAGTAGATTTGCCACATCCAGATGGTCCTACTATTGAAATAAATTCATTTTCTTTTAATTCAAAACTTATATTATGTAAAGTTTTTATTTCGTCTTTTAATGTATGATAATTCTTTTTTAGATTATTTACTATTAACATATTATCACCATTATATAATATGTAATATATATTATTATGTAATAAAAAAACCTCTTTTTAGAGGTTAATTTCTTTTTAATACTATTTGATAACTAGAATTACCACGATAAAATCCATCCTTAAAGTCATCTTCTGAATCATATGAAAAAGCAGTAATTACTACATCAGATGTTACTTCATCCATATGATAACCTGCAGTTATTTTAAATGTTGTAACATTTGTATTATCATTAAATTCTTCTTCTGTTATATGTGAATACCATGAATCATTTTGATGTAATATATCATCATATAAATAAACTTGAACATAATCAAAATATTGCCATACATCAGCAGGATTAATTATTGTTTTTTTAATTTTTTCGTCTCCTTTTTCAAATTCTATCATAATGCCATTTTTTACATTTGCACCATTTTTATATCTTTCATATAGTACTGCGAAAGGTTCATATGATAGTTGTTCAACATCAGTATGAAGCATTGAAAAATAACTTATATCTTCTCCATTAATCCAATTAGATTTATATTCATGTACTTTTACAGGTAAATTATTTTGATATACAAAAACACTTATTGGTAAATTATTTAAATCTTCATATTTTTCTTCTTCTACCTTATTTTCTATTTTCAGTTTTTCTTCATTTTTAATTTTTTTAGGTTCTTCTTTATTAGTACATCCTGTTAATGATAAAAGTATCATCATAATTAATAATTTCTTTTTCATATTATCACCATTTTAATTATAACATAATTTATTGTAATCAGCTTTTGTATTAGTAATTTTTTTTACACGCTCAAAATCTTTTTTTTCAATTTTGGTTGTATTATACCAAGAGTCTATTTCTTTATATCTATCTATTATTTTTTCTAAATCTTCTAATGAAGTATCTGGAAATTGGTTTATTATTGATTTTGCAATTTCTTTAGTTTCGTTTTCAGCAACATAATCAATTCCTTTTTGAAGAGCTTTTCTAAATTTTTTTATGATATGTGGATTTTTTTCAATATAACTTTTTCTAGCATTAAATGCTGTATAAGGAACTGTACCAGCTAGTTCTCCTACAGATGCAACAACATAACCATATCCTTCTTTTTCGATATTAAGAGCATTGGGCTCAAATAAAGTTACGAAATCTCCATTACCTCCTATAAATGCTCCTTGCATTGCCGAAAAATCGATACTTGTATCAATTTCTAAATCCTTTTTAGGATTAATTCCATTTTTCTTTAAGGAATATTCTAGTGTCATCTCTGGCATACCACCTGATTGTTTTAAAGATTAAAAAATATGATATAATTAAAATAGGTGATAGTATGGGAGATATATTAATTAGTCTTAAAAATGTTAAAAAAAAGTACAAAGATAAAGAAATTATTAAAAATCTAGATCTGGATATATATAAAGGAGAATTTCTAACTTTATTAGGTTCTTCAGGATGTGGTAAGTCAACTATTCTTAAAATGATTTCAGGTATCGAAAGTGTTACTGATGGATCTATAATAATGGAAGGAAAAGATATTACTAATTTAGATTCTACTAAAAGGGAAATAAATACTATTTTTCAAAATTATGCCTTATTTCCTCACATGACAATAGAAGATAATATAGGATTTGGTTTAAAAATTAAAAAAATTGATAAAAAAATTATTCAAAAAGAAGTAAAAAAAATGCTTAATCTTGTAAAACTTGAAGGATATGAAAAAAGATATCCTAGTGAATTATCAGGTGGTGAACAACAACGTGTAGCAATAGCACGTGCTATTATTAATAATCCTAAAGTTTTACTTCTTGATGAACCACTTTCAGCATTAGATAAAAAATTACGAAAAGAAATGGAAGTTGAACTTAAAAATTTACAAAAAAAACTAGGTATAACTTTTATATATGTTACACATGACCATGAAGAAGCACTAACAATGAGTGATCGTATAATCATTCTTAATAAAGGCAAAATTGAACAAATTGATACACCGTCAGTAATATATAATTACCCAAAAACAAAATATGTTGCAACATTTATTGGGGATTCGAATATATTTGAAGGACTTGTAGTTGAACCTAATTTGGTTCGTATCGATGGTTTATTTGATTATAAATCAAAAGAAAATTTAAAAGTAGGAGATAAAGAATTATTATTAATAAGACCTGAAAATATTAAAATTGTTAAAAATAGCAATATTGAATTTCAAAAAACAGATTATATATATAATGGTCCTCTAAGTAAAGTATATGGAAAATTAAAAAATGGACAAGACATTAAAATTACAGTAAATGATTATGATTATAATAGAGATTATCATTGTTTATCTTTTGATAACGATGATATAGTTTTAATTAAATGAAAAAGAAATTATTGATTTTACCTGTAATTTTATATTCAATTTTCTTAATAATTTGTCCATTAATTTATATTTTAATATTAAGTTTTCTTAAAAGTGATTCATATGGTGGTGTTATTTTTACTCTTACATTAGAAAATTATAAAGAACTTTTTGATTTTGTATATATAAAAATATTTTTAAAATCTTTTGTAATAGCATTAGTAACAACTCTTTTTTCAATTTTAATATCATATCCTTTCTGTATATTTTTATCTTCTAAGAAAAAAATTGTTAAGGATATCATAATGACTTTAGTTATAATTCCTTTTTTAACAAATTCTCTTATAAGAACATATGGTGTTATTATTTTACTTAGAAAAGAAGGTATTATTAATAATATTTTAATGAGTCTTAATATAATTAATAATCCATTAAAGCTTATGTATAATAATTTTGGTATTATCATGGGAATGACTTATACTTTACTTCCATTTATGATTTTACCTTTATTTGCATCTGTAGATAAAATAGATAAAAATTTATATAGTGCTGCAAGTGATTTAGGTGCTAATAAACTCAAAATCTTTAAAGAAATAATTTTACCTCTTTCTATACCAGGATTATTTAATGGCTCTTTAATGGTATTTATTCCTTGTATTGGATTCTTCTTTATAGCTGATTTACTTGGTGGAGGAAAATTAATGCTTTTGGGTAATCTTATTAAAAATCAGTTCTTAACTGCTAGAAATTGGCCTTTTGGTGCTAGTATATCTATTGTTCTTATAATTGTAACTTTTATTCTTGTTTCTATATATAAAAAATTAGGTGGCAAGATGGAAGATTTAGGAGGTATGTAATATGAAAAAAATTAAAAATATATATATTTTTTTAGTTTTATTATTTTTATATTTACCAATATTAGTTTTAGTTTTTTTCTCATTTAATACTTCTAAATTAAATATTATATTTAGTGGATTTACTTTTAAATGGTATAAAGAACTGTTTATGAATATTGATCTTTTAGAGGCATTTAGAAACACTTTGATAGTATCTATTACAAGTACTATAATTTCAACAGTAATTGGAACAATATCAGCAATAGGACTTAAAAAATTTGATTTTAAAGGTAAAAAGATTATAAATGAAATATTATATATTCCTATTGTTATTCCAGAAATAGTTTTGGGTATCGCATTATTATCTATATTTACATTAACTAAAATAGAATTAGGATTTTTTACTTTAATATTAAGTCATATATCTTTTTCAATACCTTTTGTTATCATTAGTGTTAAAGGTATATTAGAAAGTATTAATCCTAATTTAGAATTGTCTTGTGCTGATTTAGGCGCAAATTCTTGGCAGACATTTTTCTATATTACATTACCAATGCTTATGCCAGGTATAAAAAGTGGAGCAATGCTTGCATTCACTCTTTCTTTAGATGATGTTATAATAAGTTATTTTACAGCAGGTCCTCATAGTAATACACTTCCACTTAAAATATATTCAATGATTAAGGGTGGCATAAGTCCTGATGTTAATGCTTTAACAACATTAATGCTTTTAGTTACTTGTTTTATTCTATTTATTAGTACATATATTCAAATAAAAAATATGAAAACTGGAAGTGATACTTATGAATAAAAAAATATTATTAATATTAATTTTATTATTTATAACAACAGGATGTACTAAAAAAGATAATGAATTAAATGTTTTAAATTGGTCAAGTTATATTCCAGATAGTATTATAAATGATTTTGAAAAAGAGACAGGTATTAAAGTTAATTATGGTTCTTATTCTTCAAATGAAGAATTACTTGCAAAAATTAGTACTTCCAAAAGTGGAACATATGATTTAATATTTCCTAGTGATTATATGGTTGAATTAATGATTAAAAGAAATCTAATTGATAAGATAGATAAAAATAAAATACCTAATATAAAAAATTTAAATAAAAATTATATGAATTTAGAATATGATAAAAATAATGATTATAGCTTACCATTTCTTTTAGCTTCGACTGTAATTATTAAAAATAAGGCAATTATTAAAGATGAAATAAATTCATATAATGATTTATTAAATATACATTATAAAGATGAATTAATTATGCTTGATGATCAACGTATAGTAATAGGTTTAGGACTACTTGCATTAGGTTATGATATGAATTCAACTAATATTAATGAATTAAATGAAGCAAGAGAGTTTATATTAAAAATTAAAGAAAATATTAAATTATTTGATAGTGATTCACCTAAAAATTATTTAATATCAAAAGAAGTAAATTTAGGTGTTATTTGGAATGCAGAAGCTGCTTTAGTAATAAAAAATAATCCAAATATGGAAGTTATATTTCCAGATGATGGATTTGCTATAAGTATTGATAATTTTTGTATTGTAAAAAATGCTAAAAATAAAGAAAATGCATATAAGTTTATTAATTATATTTTAAGGGGAGATATAATGGCTAAAATAATTAGTGAATATCCTTATAAAAATGTCAATAAAGAAGCAGAAAAATATTTAGATGAAGAATATTTACAAAATAAAGCAGCTAATATTCCTGATGATATTATAAAAAAAGGAATATTTGTTAAAAATATAGATGAAAAAATTAAATTATATGATAAAACATGGGCCTCAATTAAATAGAATTTTTATATTCTATTTTTTTGTGTAAATTACAGTGTCTAGCGACATAAATTTTATTATAAATAATTGAAAATAAGAACTTCTAGTGTTATACTTTAGGTAAGAATAGGAGGAGATAGGTATGGCAAGAGTAAAGGACTATGTAGATACACAAGATTTTACTAAAGAAGAAATTCTAGACATGATCAATTTAGGATTACTTGTTAAAGAAAATCTTAAAAAAGGGTATCCACTTAATGTTTTATATCATAAAACATTAGGTATGATCTTCGAACAATCATCTACAAGAACTCGTGTTTCATTTGAAACAGCAATGACTCAATTAGGAGGACATGCTCAGTATTTAGCCCCAGGGCAAATACAATTAGGAGGACACGAAACTTTAGGTGATACTGCTAAGGTATTATCAAGACTTACTGATATTTTAATGGCTCGTGTACAAAAACATGAATCTATTGAAAATTTAGCTAAGTATTCAAGCATTCCTGTAATTAATGGTATGAGTGATTATAATCATCCTACACAAGAACTAGGAGATATAATTACTATGTTTGAACATATGCCTGAAGGTAAAAAGATTGAAGATTGCAAAGTTGTATTCGTTGGAGATGCAACTCAAGTTTGTGCATCATTAATGATGATGATTACAAAAATGGGAGGACATTTCGTTCACTTTGGACCTAAAGGGTTCCAATTAAACGAACATTTCCAAAAAATAGCTGAAGAAAATTGTAAAAAATCTGGTGGGACTTTCTTAATTACTGAAGATGAAGATGAAGCAATTAAGGATGCAGATTTCATTTACACAGATGTTTGGTATGGTTTATATGAAGCAGAACTTTCTGAAGAAGAAAGAATGAAAATATTCTATCCTAAATATCAAGTTGATATGGAAATGATAAAGAAAGCAAGTAAAAATGTTAAATTCATGCATTGTTTACCTGCAAAAAGAAATGAAGAAGTTACTGATGAAGTAATTGATTCAGATTACTCAATTGTTTTTGATGAAGCCGAAAATAGATTAACTGCTATGAGAGCATTATTAATTTATTTCATGGATAAACAAGAAGAAACAATTGAAATATGTAATAAAAATTTAGGAAAATAGGGGTATAAAAATATGGGTAAAAAGAAAAAGAAGTTTAAACTTTTGGACGCCATATTAGCAACAGTATGTATTACTTTAGTTGCTGAATCAGTTCCTGCTTCAGCAGCTATTGGAAATTCACAATATTTTTGGTGGATTTTCTTAATCGTAGCTTTCTGTTTACCTTATGGTCTAATTTCTGCAGAATTAGGAAGTACTTATCAAAGTGATGGAGGTATGTACGATTGGGTAAAAAAAGCATTTGGTGCTAAAATGGCATCACGTGTAGCGTGGAATTATTGGATAAATTTCCCATTATGGATCGCTTCACTAGCAGTTGCAGTAACAGATGTTATTGCTGGAATATTTGATGTAGAATTAAATTTATTCTTATTAATATTATTACAATTAGGATATACATGGTTAGTAAGTATTCTTGGTACACTTAGAATTGGAGAAAATAAATGGATTGTTAATATTGGAACATTCTTTAAATTAGCATTCATGTTATCTTTAGGAGTACTTGGTATTTATGTATATGCAAAAACTGGAGAAAGTGCAAATCCAATTAATAGTGTAAGTGATTTACTTCCTGCACTTGATTTAGCTGGGTTATCATTCTTATCAGTTATTATATTTAATTTCTTAGGATTTGAAGTTGTTGCTACATTTGCAGAAGATATGGAAAATCCTAAAAAAGAAATTCCTAAAGCTTTAATTTTAGGTGGAGCTTTAATGGCAATTTTCTATGTATTACCTGCTACAGGTATAAATGTTGCAATGTCACTTGAAGAAGCAGAATCTTCTGGTATTACTGAAAGTTTTGCTATATTATTAACAAATTTAGGTGTTAATGCAGATGTAACAAGAATAATTGTAATTGTAGTTGGATTAATGTTTATCTATACTATGGTTGCTAACATTGTTTCTTGGTCATTTGGTGTTAACAGTGTTGCAAAATATAGTGCTGAAGATGGTGGACTTCCAAAAATATTTGCAAAAACAAATAAAGATGATGTTCCTTACATGGCATCAATCTTAAATGGTATAGTTGCTACAGTTGTAGTATTAGCCGGAATAGGAGCTGGATTAATTTCAGATGATTTAGGTAGTTTATTCTGGACATTCTTCTCATTCAGTTTAGTAACATTATTAATTAGTTATATTCCTCTTTTCCCAGCTTTCTTAAAACTTAGAAAAGAAGATAAAACTGAAAGAATGTATAAAGTTCCTGGTGGAAAATTAGTTATTAATTTAATGACATATGTACCTTTAGTACTATTAATCTTAGGTATTGTATTTACATTATTTGGTGACTTTTCAGCTGAATATATTAGTGATAATTTACCAGTAATTATAGGTGTTGTTATTTCTTTAGTAGTACAAGAAATATTAGCAGCACGTGTAAAAAACGAAGAAAAAAAATAATTGTGTTGGGGAGGTAACTCCCCCCACAATATATTATTTTATAATTTGGGAATAAAATAGTATAAAAATTTAATATTTGGATTAAAATTGGGATTTATCCAAATAATAATATGTATGATATTTAAACCTAATGAAGAATTATAAGAAAAGGTTTTATCAAACATATCAAAATATATATAATTATAAATAAAAAATATATTTACTAATAATGGTATAATCGTTTAATAATTGGGCTTTAAAAAACGAATTAACCATTAAGTAATTAAATTAAGGGATATGTTATATAAAAACAATATCCAGAATAAAGAGAGGTTTAAAAAATGAAAAGATTAGATAGTTGTCCAAGAAAAGATGGTTTTAGAATGCCTGCTGAATTTGAAGAACATGCAGGAACATATATTATATGGCCAGAAAGAACAGATAACTGGCGTAACGGTGCAAAACCAGCACAAAAAGTATTTACTGAAGTAGCTAATACAATTGGTAAATATGAACCAGTAACAGTTGTTGTTAGTGATAGACAGTATCAAAATGCAAGAGGTATGCTTGCTGATTATGTTAGAGTAGTTGAAATGAGTAACGATGACTCATGGATTCGTGACTGTGGTGCCACATTTGTTATTAATGATAAGGGTGAGCGTCGTGCAGTCGATTGGAGTTTTAATGCATGGGGAGGACTTGTAGATGGATTATATTTCCCATGGGATAAAGACGATAGAATTGCTTCTAAAATGTGTGAGTTAGAACAAAGTGATCGTTATAGATTAGATGACTTCGTTTTAGAAGGTGGTTCAATTCATGTTGATGGTGAAGGAACTGCTATGGTTACTGAAGAATGTTTACTTTCTGAAGGACGTAATCCTCATTTATCAAAAGAAGAAATTGAACAACATTTAAAAGATTATTTAAATGTTGATAAAGTATTATGGATTCATGAAGGTATTTATAACGATGAAACAAATGGTCACGTTGATAATATGGCTAATTTCGTTAAACCTGGTGTTGTTGCATTAGCATGGACTGATGATGTTAATGATCCACAATATAAACGTAGTAGTGAAGCTTTAGCATATTTAGAAAGTGAAACAGATGCTAAGGGTAGAAAAATTAAAGTTGAAAAAATTTATACTCCTAAACCTATTTTAATTTCAAAAGAAGAAAGTGAAGGTGTAGATGCTGTTGATGGTACTTTACCTCGTGTTGAAGGTGATAGATTAGCTGCTTCATATGTTAACTATTATACAGGTAATGGATTCGTTGCTGTTCCAGTATTTAATGATCCACATGATGAATTAGCTATTAAAAAATTACAAGAATTATATCCAGATCGTAAGATTGAACCTATTTATGCTAGAGAAATTTTACTTGGTGGTGGAAATATTCACTGTATTACTCAACAAGTACCAAAAATTAAATAAAAAACACTGTAAAGTGTTTTTTTTAAGTAGTAATAACAATACTTTTATGCTATACTAATATTATAGGATAAGGGAAGTCGATTATCCAAGTAGAAAGGAAAGGAGAAAATACATGGGAAGTATACATGTAACAAGTGAAATCAAACCACTTAAAAAGGTTCTTTTACATAGACCAGGAAAAGAATTATTAAATTTAACTCCTGAAACACTTGAAAGACTATTGTTTGATGATATTCCATTTCTTAAAGTAGCTCAACAAGAGCATGATGCATTTGCAAAAATACTAAAAGATAATGGAGTAGAAGTTGTATATTTAGAAGATTTAATGGCTGAAACATTAACCTTAAATCCAGAAATTAAATCTAAATTTATTAAACAATTTATTTATGAAGCTGGAATTAGAACTCCTAAATATAAAAATATTGTATTTGATTATTTAAATGCAATTCAAAATCCAAAAGATTTAGTATTAAAAACTATGGAAGGTATCAATCTAAATGAACTTGATTATGAAGCAAGAGACATTGAAAACTCTTTAGTTGATTTAGTTAGTGAAGAATCAAAATTTATTTGTGATCCAATGCCTAACTTATATTTTACAAGAGATCCTTTTGCTAGTATTGGTGATGGTGTAAGTTTAAATAGAATGTATTCAGTTACTCGTAACCGTGAAACTATTTATGCTGAATATATCTTTGAATATCATCCAGAATATAAAGGAAAAGTTGATAAATATTATGATAGATATAATGCTTTCCATATTGAAGGTGGTGATATATTAAATTTAAATGATCATGTACTTGCTGTCGGTATTTCACAAAGAACATGTCCAGATGCTATTGAATTATTAGCACGTAATGTTTTTGAAGATGAAGATTGTAAAATCGATACGATATTAGCATTTAATATTCCTGTTAGTCGTGCGTTTATGCATCTTGATACAGTATTTACTCAAATCGATTATGATAAATTTACTTATCATCCAGGAATTATGGGTACTTTAGAAGTCTTTGAAATAACTAAAGGTAAAGAAGAAGACGAAATTAAAGTTAAAAAGATGACTAATACATTAGAAAAAATATTAGAAAAATATTTAAAACAAGATATTACTTTAATTCCATGTGCTGGTGGTGATAGAATTGCTGCTGAACGTGAACAATGGAATGATGGATCTAATACATTATGTATAGCTCCAGGTGTTGTAGTTGTATACGAAAGAAATGATATGACTAATGCATTATTAAGACAACATGGTATTAAAGTATTAGAAATGCCAAGTGCTGAATTATCTCGTGGACGTGGTGGTCCAAGATGTATGAGTATGCCATTAGTTAGAGAAGACTAGAAAGAGAGGACATTATATGGCTGTTAACTTAAGTGGTAGAAGTTTCTTAAAATTATTAGATTTTGAACCAGAAGAAATCAGATATCTTCTTGATGTTGCTAAGGAGTTTAAAAAATTAAAATTAACAAATACTCCTCATAAATATTTAGAAGGTAAAAATGTTGCTTTATTATTTGAAAAAACTTCTACAAGAACAAGATGTGCTTTTGAGGTTGCTGGTTATGATTTAGGTATGGGAGTAACATTCTTAGATCCTACTAGTAGTCAAATGGGTAAAAAAGAAAGTATTGCCGATACTGCTAGAGTATTAGGTAGAATGTATGATGGTCTTGAATACAGAGGATTTAGTCAAAAAATCGTTGAAGAAATTTCTGAAAAATCTGGTGTTCCAGTTTGGAATGGTTTAACTGATGATTTCCATCCTACTCAAATGTTAGCTGATTTACTAACAATTGAAGAAAATTTTGGACGTTTAAAGGGTATAAATTTAACATTCATGGGAGATGCTAGAAACAATGTAGCTAATTCATTAATGGTTGCAAGTGCTAAAATGGGATTAAATTTCACTTGCTGTGGACCAAAAGAATTATTTCCTAATGAAAAATTAGTTGATGAATGTAGAAAAATAGCAGCAGAAAATGATTGTACTATTACATTAACAGATGATGTTAAAAAGGGTACAGAAAATGCTGATGTTATTTATACCGATATTTGGGTATCAATGGGAGAACCTGATGAAATTTGGGAATCTCGTACAAAATTATTAAGTCCTTACCAAGTTAATAAAGAAGTTATGGCAAATGCACATGATGATGCAATTTTCTTACATTGCTTACCATCTTTCCATAATTTAGAAACTACAATTGGTAAAGATGTTTATGAAAAATTTGGATTCAAAGAAATGGAAGTTACTGACGAAGTATTTGAATCTAAACAATCTAAAGTTTTTGATGAAGCTGAAAATAGAATGCATACAATTAAAGCTGTTATGTATGCAACATTAAAATAATGGGTAAAAAAATAGTAATAGCTCTTGGTGGTAATGCATTAGGAAGTAACTCTAAAGAGCAATTAGAACTTGTTAAAAATACAGCTTCATCAATTGTAAAATTAGTTAAAGATGGTAACGATGTAATCGTTGCTCATGGAAACGGACCACAAGTTGGTATGATCAACTTAGCAATGGAATATTCTAGTAATAACGGTGGAAATACTCCTGCTATGCCATTTCCTGAATGTGGGGCTATGAGTCAAGGATATATAGGATATCATTTACAACAATCTATTCAAAAAGAATTAAAAGATAATGGTCTTAATAAACCATGTGCTACAATTGTAACTCAAGTTATTGTTGATGAAAACGATGATGCGTTTAAAAATCCAACAAAACCTATTGGTAGTTTCTATAGTGAAGAAGAAGCTAAAAAAATAATGGAAGAAACTGGTTACACTTTTGTAGAAGATGCAGGTAGAGGATATAGAAGAGTAGTTGCTTCACCAAAGCCTGTTGATATTGTTGAATTAGATGTTGTAGAACAATTAGTAGATAATGGTACCGTAGTAATCACTGTTGGTGGTGGTGGTATTCCAGTTATCAAAAAAGGTAATGGATTAGAAGGTGTTCCTGCTGTTATTGATAAAGATAGATCTAGTGCTAAATTAGCTAGTTTATTAAAAGCAGATGTACTTTTAATCTTAACTGCTGTTGAAAAGGTTAGTATTAATTTCAACAAACCAGATCAATTAGATCTAAGTGAATTAACTTTAAATGAAGCAAATAAATATATTGCTGAAGGTCAATTTGCTAAAGGAAGTATGCTTCCTAAAGTAGAGGCTTGTATGGATTTTATTAATGGAAATCCAGAAGGTACTGCTATAATAACATCTCTTGATAAAGCATTAGATGCTATTCATGGAGATACTGGAACAATAATAAAAAAATAAGAGGAGTTTAAAGATGAAAAAAGAAGTTGAGAAAAAGAAATTTTCCCTAACACCTTTCTCTATAATATTAATCTTACTTGCATTACTTGCATTAATCACTCATTTTTTACCAAGTGCAGATTTTGATAAAAATGGAGAGTTGGTTTCTGGTAGTGGTGTAGTTGCTGCATCTTTATCAGATTTCTTAATGGCACCAGTAAATGGTTTCGCTGGAGCTGTTGAGGTTTGTATATTTGTTTTAATTCTTGGTGGATTCTTAGCAATGGTTACTAAAACAGGTGCTTTAGAAACAGGAATTAAAGTATTAGTAAAAAAATTAAAAGGAAACGAATTAGTTTTAATACCAATACTTATGTTTATTTTCTCTATTGGAGGAACAACATATGGTATGCTTGAAGAAACAGTTGGTTTCTATGCAATATTATCTGCTACAATGGTAGCAGCAGGACTTGATACTGTAGTTGCTTCTGCAATTGTATTATTAGGTGCTGGTACTGGGGTTTTAGGTTCTACTATTAATCCATTTGCTGTTGGTACTGCTATTGATGCACTACCTGCAGGTATTGAAGTTAACCAAGGTATTATTATTGCACTTGGTGCTATACTATGGTGGGTATCATATGTAATAGCTACATTATTTGTTATGAATTATGCTAGAAAAGTAAAACGTGATAAAGGTTCTACAATTCTATCATTACAAGAACAAAAAGCAATGCAAAAAGAATATAGTAAAACTACTGAAGAAAATCCTAAATTAACAGGTAGACAAAAATTAGTATTAGTACTATTCGCATTAACATTTGTTATTATGATTGTTGGATTTATTCCATGGGTAGATTTTGGTGTTATTTCTGAAGAAGTTGCAGATGCTGGAACTCACTGGTCAGCATTCTTAACTGGAACTTGCTTTGGTTGGTTCTATTTCATGGATGCATCAACATTATTCTTATTAATGTCAATCATAATTGGTATTGTTGCTAAATTTAAAGAAAGAGAAATAGTAGAAACATTTATTAGTGGTGCTGCTGATATGATGAGTGTTGTACTTATTATAGCTGTTGCACGTGGTGCTAGTGTTCTTATGGGTGTTACTCATTTAGATAATTATATTGTATATAATGCTGCAGAATTTTTAAAAGTTGTTCCTGCATTCATTTATACACCATTAAACTATTTATTACATATAGTATTATCTATTTTAGTTCCTTCATCATCTGGACTTGCATCATTATCTACTCCAATTATGGGTGGATTAACTCATCAATTAGGATATAGTGTTGAAACTAATATTATGGCTTTTGTTGCTGCTAATGGTTTAGTAAATTTAATTACTCCTACATGTGGAGCAATTATGGGTGGACTTGCTTTAGCAAAAGTTGATTATTCAACTTGGGTTAAATGGTCATTTAAAGTAATATTAACAATTGGATTAGCTGCAATGGCTATATTAACTATTGCTTCAATTATATTATAAAAAAACACAATTTTGTGTTTTTTTTTAAATTTATTATGATATAATTAACTTGTATAAACTCTATAATTTGAAGTATATAGAAAGAGTGTTATATGTGAGAACTTTACATTTGCTAGGATGGCCTATTTGGGCCATTATAGAACATCTAGATGAATTTAAGAATCAAGGGTTCGATTCTATTCAAATTACACCTGTACAGCCTCTTAAAGAGGAAGGACCAGGTGAATGGTGGTTACCTTATCAACCTGTTAATTTTGAGATTGGTAATTGGTTTGGTAGTAAGGAAGATTTATGCAAATTATGTAATGAAACTAGTATTAGAGGTATGAGAACATTTGTTGATGTTGTTTGTAATCATTTAGCATCACAACCATATACTGGTAGTTTAGAACCTCACGATTCAGTTCCAGATAAATATAAACATAATCCTAACTTTTGGAAACCAAAAAGAAATGTTACTAATTGGAATAATAGAAATGAAGTAATTAGTTTATGCATGGGACTACCAGGTTTAAATATAACTAATGATGAAGTACAACATGAGATATTTAAATTTCTAGATGAATTAGTTAAATGTGGTGTTAAAGGTTTTAGATTTGATGCTGCAAAAAGTATAGGTTTACCTGAAGAAGGTGTTCATTTTTGGGATAGAATTGCTAATAGATATAAAACATTACCCGATTTTGAAATATATGGTGAAGTTATTTTTGGAAGTACTGAATTAATTGATGCATATGGTAAATATATGAAAGTACTTACAAACATCTATCAAGGTAGACATCCTGAAAATGTTATTTTATTTGCTGAAAGTCATGACTCATTTAACGATGAAGGCCTAAATAAATATAGCAATTCATGGACTGATGAGCAAGTAGCATATAAATATAGAGATTTATGTGATCGCTTTGAAAATACAATGTATTATGCAAGACCAAATAATGATCACAGTTGGAATAATCCAATTGTTAAGGACGCTAATAATAGAGGACAAAAAATAAAAGTTCTTTATAGATAATAAGCTAGCTAATGATAATGCAATAAGTCCTAAAGTAGTAATCATTAGGAGAACATTGTTCTTAAATTTAAGGAGTTTATACAAAACTATTTGTATGGACTAAGGGATAATGTCGCAATCCCAATGCATTTTAGCGAAGAAAGATTTTATCTTTCTTTTTTATTTCTAAATTTTTATTATTATCAACAAGAATATATTCTATATCATTAGGATCATAAAATTTAGTTATGAATTGTTCAATTTTAGAATAATTCATAGTATGAGGTTTACACTTTTTATTATTTCGGTAATTAGGGCAGGAAATATAAGGGCTAATTCTATTTTTACTTTTTAATATTGTTAAAATACTTCCACACTCAAAACATATTAATTTATTCTTAAGTAGATAATTCTTTCTATTAATTTTGCTTTGATTTATAAGTGTTTGTGCCTTATTAAATAAATTTATATCTATTATTCTAGGATGAGTGTTTTCTACTATTATCAATTCTTCCTTTACACTATGTTTTTCTTTACGAATTTTATAATTTATTCTTTTTCTCTTACATTGAACCATATTTCCAATATATGCTTGATTTATAAGGATATCTCTTACACTTTTAGTACTCCATATATTCTTTCCAGATGGTGTCAATATATGTCTACTTGTTAAAATTTTTGCGATTTTATTACTATTTAGTCCGGAAATATAAAGGTTAAAGATGTTTTTAACTACTTTACACTTTTCATCATCAATTTCAAGATAATATTTATTAACTTTTTTATAGCCATAAGGTGCTTTACTTCCAAGAAATAGACCTTTCTTTTTTTTGGCATATAGACCACTTTTAATTTTTTTTGATAAATCTTTTGAATACATTTCATTAATTATAAATTTAAATGGTATATAATCATCAATGTTACTATTACTATCATAATTATCTAAAATTGAAATATACCTAATATTATTTTCAGGAAAATATTTTTCGATATACTTTCCAGTTTCAATATAATCTCTTCCAAGTCTCGAAAAATCTTTAGTGATAACAGTATCAACATAATTTTTTTCTATATCTCTTATTAATCTATTAAATTCAGGTCTATTATAATTAGTACCTGTATAACCGTTATCGATATAAATGTCATAAATGCTTATATTATTTATATAACAATATTCTTTTAAAATATTTGTTTGATTGTTAATACTATCATTTAATGAATCATTAATCGATAATCTTATATAAAGTCCTGCTTTCATTTAATCACCAATTAATTATATTCTTTTAAACTATCACCAGAACGTCCACCGATTACTTTTTTTCCTTTTAAATCCGATAATTTAAAATTTTCATATTTTTTTCTTGATACTAAAAAACTACCATCTTTTTTAGTTAATCCTGCAAAATTAACTAAATAATCTTTTTCTTTGTTATTATAAACATATATAGTCGCTTCAGTACCACAAAAACCTATTTCAACATCATTTGATAACACAGCAGCGGTAACTTTGTCAGCTCCTGGTGTAAGAATTAATTCTATATTTAATCCTTCTTCTTTAAAATATCCATTTTCTAAAGCTACATAAAATGGAGTATAAAACACACTATGAGTTACCTCAGCAACTCTTATTTTATTTGTTTTTTCCCTCGGGTATGAAAGTATTCCAACAATTATTAAAATTGTGAATACTAAATATATTATTTTTTTCATAATTCCTCCTTCAAAAATAGTATATTCTTATCATCAAATTATGTTATAATTAATAAAAAAAAGAAAGGGTGAAATTATGCCTGAATTACCAGAAGTCGAAACAGTAAAAGAAACACTAAAAAGAAAAGTATTAAATAAATTAATTGTTGATTGTAATATTTATTATAATGGAATAATTGAAAACATGAGTGATTCATTATTTATTAGTAAAATAAAAGGAGAAAAAATCAATGATATAACTAGACGTGGTAAATGGTTAGTTTTTGAATTAACAAATTATTATTTATTAAGTCATCTACGAATGGAAGGTAAGTATAATATTAGAGTTGTTGGAGATAATATTGATAAACATGAACATGTTATATTTACTTTTAGTGATAAAACACAATTAAGATATCGTGATACTAGAAAGTTTGGTAAGATGCATTTAATTGAAAAAGATAAGTTATTTATTGTCCCTCCATTATCATTAATAGGACTAGAACCTTGGGATGAGAAATTAACAATTTATTATCTTAAAACAAAATTAAAGGGTACTGCAATAAAAACACAATTATTAGATCAAACAATAATAGCAGGTATTGGAAATATATATGCTGATGAAATATTATTTTTATGTAAAATAAATCCTACAAAAAAAGGTAATAAATTAAGTGATACTGAATTAGAAAATATAATTAAATATACTAGAATTGTTTTAGAAAATGCTATAAAAGATGGTGGTACAACCATTAGAACTTATACTTCAAGTGAAGGAGTTCATGGACGTTTTCAACAAAATCTTTTAGTTCATAATAAAAAAGCACATCCTTGTGTTAATTGTGGAACTTTAATAGATAAAATGGTAGTAGGTGGCAGAGGAACATTCTACTGCCCAAAATGCCAAAAATAGTATTGTATTTTTGTTAACAAAGTGTTATAATCAAAATGTTTTTAAGTGAAGGAGTAATATGATGAAAAAGACAAAAATAGTATGTAGTATAGGTCCAGCAAGTTGTCCTGTAGATGTTATGTCTCAAATGGTTGAAGCTGGTATGAATGTAGCACGTATAAATTTTTCACATGCTACTATGGAAGAAAGAGAAGCTGTTGTTGCTTCAGTTAAAGAAGTAAGAAAATTAACAGGTAAACCAATTGCTATTCTTTATGATACAAAAGGTCCAGAATTTAGAAATGGAATGGTTAAGAATGGTGAACTTAAATTAGTAGAAGGTAAAACTATTCGTGTAGTTAAAGAAAATGTTCTTGGAGATGAAGAAAGATTTTCAGTAAATCATCCTCAAGCATTAGATAGTTTAGAAATTGGTAGTGTAATCTTACTTGAAAATGGATTAATGAAAATTGAAGTAATTTCAAAAGAAGAAGATGGAGTTACTTGTAAAATTGTAGTTGGTGGTGTTTTAGGTAATAAAAAATCATTAGCTGTTCCTGGAGTACACTTAGATATTCCATTTATTAGTGAAGATGATAGAGAAGATATTATTTATGCTTGCCAACATGAAGGAGATTTCTTAGCATTATCATTTGTATCAACTAGAGAAGATGTATTAGCATGTAAAGAAATTTTAAAACAATATAATAGAGAAGATTTAAAAATTATTTCTAAAATTGAAAGTACAACTGGTATAGAAAATTTAGATTCAATTATTGAAGAATCTGATGGTATCATGGTTGCTCGTGGTGACCTAGGTGTAGAAGTTCCTATGGAACAATTACCAGTAGTTCAAAAAATGATTATTCAAAAATGCCGTGAATATGGTAAAACAGTTATTGTTGCTACAGAAATGTTAGAATCAATGAAAAAATCAGCTCGTCCTACACGTGCAGAAGTTAGTGATGTTGCTAATGCTGTTTTAGATGGAACTGATGCTGTAATGTTATCTGGTGAAACTACAGTTGGTAAATTCCCAGTAGAAGTTGTTCGTTATATGGCTGGCATTTGTGAACATACAGAAAATTATTATGATTATGATTATGTATTTGAAAATAAGAGAAAAAGAGATACTACTGAAGCTATAGCTGAAAGTGTTGTTTCTTGTTCAGAAACTATTGGTACTAAAGCAATTGTAGCTTGTACTACTAGTGGATATAGTGCTAAAAAAATTAGTAACTTAAAACCAAAGAATGTTATAATAGCAACATGTCCTAGTGAAAATGTTGTAAGATCTTTAGCTTTAAGTTGGGGAGTTTATCCAGTTTTAGTTCCTTTATATAAATCAACTGATGAAATAGTTGAAAGCGCTAGAAATAAAGCTATCGAAGAACTAAATCTTAAAAATGGTGATAACATTGTTATTACTGGTGGATTCCATATTGAAAATAAAGAAAGAACAACTAATTTCTTAAAAATTGAACAAATATAAAAAAAAAATAAGGATTATTTAATTATAGGTTTATGTTTATATTCCATAGTAATTAAATTATTCTTATTTTTTTGTTTGTCGATCATAAAATATATCGCATTGACTCTAAACTCTATATTTAATATTTCACTATTAATGTTAGAATATCCTGTAATAATTGGAAGTGTTGAATCTTTTTTATGTTGATTTAAATAAAGTTTTCCTTTATTATTAAATCCTAATACTCTTATATATTCACTATTTTGACATTTTAAGGCTTCATTTTTTGTAAATCCGCATAGAATATGTACTAACATTCTTTTTATTTTATTGTGTGTATATCTTTTTGATTTAATTTTTGATATTAATTCCTCTAAATTATTTGATTCATAAATTGCTTTTTTTATTCTTCCTTCAATTCCTTCATCAACAGTTTGAAATGTTTCTAAAGAATCATAGTTAGAAATAATTTTAAATTTAATTAAATCAAAATAATTATCTATAAAATAATCATCATTTTTTAAGTATTCCATAGTTATTCTTGGAACATATTTTGATATATCTTTTTTTTCTTTTAATAAATTTCTAATACTTGTTGCACTTATAATATCATCGTCAGTATTTAGTCCGTGAAAATCATTAGTACGCTTTATACATATTGGTTCTATTTTCGCATTTTGCTTTATAATTTCTTTAATATATGATATTCCTAATAAATCATTTGGTTTATTTGTTTCATAATGTGTAAGTATTTTTATTGCCTTGCTAATAGCGGTTGGATAATTTATACCCTCTAATACATATTCTTTTACTAATTCATTAAATTTATTATTATTTACTTGAACTCTTGCCATATCTTTTAATATTTCTATATTATTTATTTCACTACCAAATACTAATCTATCTACTTTTAAACTATTTAATATTTCTATAGCGCCATGTGCAAATATATCTGCTCCTTGACTAGAGAATACAAATGGTAATTCAATAACTAGATCAACACCACAATTTAATGCTATTTCTGTTTTATCCCATTTATTAATTAAACTAGTTTCTCCTCTTTGTAAAAAATTAGAACTCATAACTAATATAATAGTATCATCAGGATACATTTCCTTTATTTTTCTTATATGATATGCATGTCCATTATGAAAAGGATTATATTCACATATTATACCTGTACTCATATATTCACCTCTATTTCTATAATACCATAAATTTGACTAAATAAAAACTTGCAAATTTCTAATTATTATTGTATAATTGTTGGTGTTTATCGGTGGTGATTTGATGATTATAGATATTACGAAATTAAAACAGAGTTTACTAACTTCAATTGAAGTTAATGAAGATGTATTTGTTTCAAAAGAAGAATTAAATAAAGTAAATATCATTGATTTAAAAGATACTAAAGTAACAGGTTATATTACTAAAGACGATACTGATAGTTATAATCTAGATTTAGTATTAGATGGTATATTAGTACTTCCTGATTCTGTTTCATTAAATCCTGTTGATGTTCCATTTTCAACTGAAATTTATGGAAATTATGCAGAAATGATGGAAGAAATCCAAGAAATTGCAAAAAAAAGTAATAATTCTCTTGATATTTTTCCAATTATATGGGAAAATATCTTAATGGAAATTCCTATAAAAGTTACTGGTCCAGAAGCTACTGATTTGAAGCTATCTGGTGATGGTTGGAAATTGGTAACTGAGGAATCAGAGGAAAAAGAAAATTCAGCTTTTGCTAAGTTGAAAGATTTATTATAGGAAAAGAGGTGTAACTATGATGAAATTAGATATTCAATTATTCGCTGTACCATTTAGAAAAACTAGTAAAACTAGAAAAAGAATGCGTCGTACTCATTACAAAATAAGCGAAAATGGAACAACTAAATGTCCAAAATGTGGTGCTGACGTTAGACCACACAGAGTTTGTGCTGCATGTGGTACTTACAAAGGTAAAAATGTAATTAATAAAGAAGAAACAGCTGCATAGTTGTTTTTTTTTGCATTTTTTAGTATAATTTAATTTAGAATAGGAGATAATAACATGAATAAAAAGGGATTTACTCTAGTTGAATTATTAGGTGTAATTATTATGATAGGTGCATTAATTCTTGTAGTTGCAACTCCAATTGTTAGTCAAATAAATAAACAAAAAGTAAAATTAGATGATGCATCTTTAAATTTAATTTATAGCACTACGGAAACTTATATAGATAAAAATAAAAATAGTTATCCATTAAAGAATAATGCTGTTTACTATATTACTTTAAAACAATTATTAGATTCCAAATTTATTGAGGAAGAATTTATAAAAACATATAGTACTGATGTATTGTCAAAAAAATCTATTATTAAAGTGACAGTTAATGGGGATACATATACTTATAATTTATTACCATCTAATTCTTATAATTCTATCGGAATGATATATGATACTATATCAAGTGGTATAACTAAATATACTTATATGGATGGAGAATACTTTCAAAGCTATGTAGATAAACCTATTTATTATAATGGTATATTATGGGATATAATAGGAAAAAATGCTGATGGTACTATTAAATTATTATCTAGAGATTCTATTACTCCAATATACGTTAATAAAGGTAATGAACAATATAATGATTCTTATGCTAGAAAATGGCTTAATACTGAGTTTTTAGGTTCTTTAGTAGATAGTTCTATAATAAGCAATCAAAAATGGTGTGTGGATACAGCTAGTGATAAGTCTGTATCAAGTGAATCTTGTAGTAATTCTATTAATGATAAAGTTGGTTTATTAACACTTTCTGAGGTTAACAGACTTGCTAGTGATTATGTACGTAATAGTACTTTATATGTATTAATGACTCAAAAAAATGATAATACAGGAAGTTATTTTAGAGTTAATAATCTTGGTGGTATTGATTTATTTGGACATGGTTATGAATTACCAATTCATATAAGACCATCAATTAATATTATAGCTGAGGCACCTATTATTAGTGGGACTGGTACAAGCAGTGATCCATACATGCTTGCTAGAGATAATAGTGTATCCCTTGCTAATGTTAGACTTAAAGATGCTCCAATTACAGTAGGTATGTATGTTAAATATCTAAATAGAACATACAGAATTATGAAAATGGGTGACAATTCATTTAAAATGATTTTATCAAAAGTATATTCTATAGATCCTAATGTTGATGATAGTGAATGGGCTGCATTTTCAACAGATAACCAATCATATAATGTAAGTAATGGTATAGGTTTTTATCTAAATAATACTAAATATACATCATTTGTACCTAATGATGTAAGTAAAAATTTAATTAGTGATGATTCTATATTTAACGGCATATATGTAACTAGAGGTTCTAACTATAGATTACAGTCATTAAAAGATAATCAAGTAGTAACTGATGCAGTTGTTGGTCTTCCAAAATTAGGTGAACTATTTGCAAGTCCTAATGTTACCGGTAGATTGACACCTTATTGGACACAAAATGAATTTGATCAAACTAATGCATATTCTATTAATAATGATAGTATTGAAATAAGACCAAAAAGCGATCAAATATATATTAGACCGGTTATAAATGTAACAAGTGATGCTATTATAACTAGTGGTAATGGCCTAAAAGATAATCCATTAGTTCTAGATGGTAAATAGTTTACCATCTTTTTATTATATATATTCATATACATTCCAACTAATATAGAATAACTTAGAATACTTGAACCACCATAACTTATAAATGGTAAAGTTATTCCGGTTATAGGTAAAATACCAAAAGTCATTCCTATATTTTGAAATTGTTGATAAAATAATACTGAAATAAATCCTACTAAAAGCAATGAATCCCTTTTACTTTTAGATTGTATTGCTAAATTAATAATTCTAATATCAAATAATAAAATAGTTATTATTAGTATAAACGAACCCAAAAAACCAAGATGAGAAGATATTGTTGCAAAAATAAAATCTGTATGTCCTTCAGGAAAATATACTAAATTTTTATTAATTCCTGTTCCTAATAATCCTCCTATAGAAATAGCCATCATACTATTATTTAATTGCATTCCTTCTTTATTAAACCAGTCTATTAATCTTTCGATTCTAAGAAAAAAACTACTTCCTAATATTTTTATAAATAAATTTATATTAAAAAAGTATAAATATAATATTAAAAAAATACATGAAGTTATTATTAATGTTCCACCTAAATACCATTTATAGCTTATTTTTAATGCAAATAGTATTGCAAGCACTATTATTGAGTACATCAAAACAGCACCTGTATCTGGTTCTAAAAAAGTTAATATTGATGGTATTAAAACGATAATTATACTTTTAAAAATAATTTTATTATTTTTAGATAAATAATCACTTAAAAAAATTATTAATGATATCTTAGTAAATTCACTTATTTGAATATTACCTAATCCAGGTATTTTAAACCAACATTTACTACCGTTTATTGGTTGTGCAAAAAAAAGAAGTAGTAATAAAAGTATATTACAAATAATATATATAATATGAGAATTTTTATATATAATATTATTATCAATAACAGTAATAAAAAGAATTATTACTATTCCAATTAGTATCCATATTATTTGTTTATATAGTAAAATTTTATCATAATTAAATAAACCAATTAACGAAAATATATTCATAATAATTAATAAACATAATAAAAAATAATCAATTTTTTTAAGCATAATATCACCATTATTATTGTTTTACAATTTGTTATAATTATGCAAATGATTGACAAATATCATTAATATAGTATAATTAAATAAGGTGATTAAAATGGAATTTGTACAATATATTATAATTATAGTATTAGCCATCTTAATTGCTCTAGCTGTTAGCAAAGCAATAAGTAAAGATGCCAAAATAGAAGTAAATAAACTTGTTGAATATTTAGGTGGTAAAGATAATATTGTAAATTATGAAGTAAATAAGTCAAGATTTGTTGTTACATTAAAAGATATTACAAAAGTTAATAAAGAAAGTATCCAAAAAATGGGTGCTCAAGGTATGGTTGAAATAGATAATCAATTAAAAATTATTCTTGGAAATGATGCCCAAGCACTAAAAAAACAAATAGACGCTTTAAAATGATAAAGGAATTTATCATTTTTTTGTTTTTTCGACATATATATACATATTATTTAGTGTATAATATAAAGCCGAGGTGGTTTTATGATTTATGTTGAAAACATGATTTTAAGTGTTATAATTATATTATTTCCATTATTAGTATTTTTTGTTTTTCTAGGATATAATCAAAATAATGATAAAGCTCAAGACGAATTAATGTTTAAGTTATCATTATTTACATCAGCATATATGATAATAATGAAAGGTGAATTTTTATTTCCAAGAATAGCTTTTATGTCATTAAATATCCCAATATTAATATTTTATATTAAAGGATATAAAAAAGAAGCATTATTTCTTTCATTGGTTTATATAGTATATGGAACGTCAAATTTTCAAACAGCAATTCCAATAATTATTACTGAGTACTCTTGTTTATATTGTTTATATAAATACAAAGAAAAAAATAATGTAAGTGATATTATATTTATGCTAGAATTTTATACATTAAAATCTATTATATATATTTGTAGAGTAAATGTTGATGGTTGTTTTTTTGATGATAAAGCTCAGACAGATCAATTATATTTTTCACTTCCTATGGTACTTGCTGCAAGTATATTAATACTTAATCTTATTACATTAGGACACAAAATGATTACTTTTCATAATGATTATCAAAAAATGTTGAAAGAAAAAAATATAAGATTATCTCTATTCAAAATAACTCATGAAGTCAAAAATCCTTTAACTGTGTGTAAATGTTATTTAAGTATTTTGAAACCAGAAGATGAAAAAAATCAAAAATATATGAATGTTTTAAAAAGAGAAATCAATAATGCCATTACTATATTAGAAGATTTTTCTAATTTTAAAAATTTAAATATTGAAAAAAAATATATAAATATATCTAAATGTATCAATGAATTATTAGATAGTAGTATAACTATTATGGTTGATTATAATATATCTCTTATAAGAAATATAGAATCTGATATATATACATATGCGGATTCCGAAAGAATAAAACAAGTAGTAATTAATCTTATTAAAAATAGTATAGAAGCATTAGAAAAAGAAAAAAATAAGCAAATTAAAATAATCTTAAAACAAAGTAAGAAATATATAACTATTCAAATAATAGATAATGGTTGTGGAATATCTAGTCAAAATATAAAAAAAATAGGTGAACCATTTTTTACTACAAAAGAAAAAGGTACTGGATTAGGTGTAGCACTTTCAAAAGAGATCATAGAATTACATAACGGAAGAATAAATTATGAATCAAACGGTAATGGATCAATTGCCACAATAAAAATAGCTAATCATATTTAATGATTAGCTATTTCTTTATATATATTTGTATCATAATTATGTTGTTTTGTATTTTTACCAACTAGTTTATTATTTGAAATTAAGAAAAAGTCATCTAATAAAACATTTTCATTCGTATCAGTAACGGGATCATCCCAAGTTAAATCAAGATGTAACCATTCATTATTAATATTAACTGCATTCCATATATGATTAATAGTAGATATTTTATAATTTTTAAGATTCAATCTATTTAGATATATAGCCATTAAATCTGTATATCCACTACATAAAGCAACGTGATTAGTTAATACTCCATTAGCTTTATGTGACATTAATGTATTTTCTCCTTGTGTATTACTTTCTATTTCATTAGCACGTTTTTGATCGTATACGGTATTATTAATTACATAATCATGGAATGTTTTAATTTTTTCAACATCTGTCATTTGACTAGTTAATAGTGTATCTTCAATAACATCTAATTGGTCATTTATATATTTTATTTCTTCATTTGAATACAGTTTATCTACTGATATCTTAATTTTACCCATATTATTTGTTGATATATATAGTTTATTATAACTATTATATGGATGAACAAAATTATTTAAAACTGATAAATAGTTCTCATTAGTAGATAATTTTTCAACATCATATTGACACATATCATAGTCTTTAGCACAATAAAAAACAAATTCGTTCATACCACTATCTAGAATAGTATAAATAGCATTTAATATTTCAGCTTTATTATTTACTTCAAAATCATTTGTAATTTGAACATAATTGTAGTTTTCACTTTTTGAATATTCATTAGTTGTAAAAATGATATTTTCTTTTCGGTAAACTAAATTTTCGATTATGAAAGAAGTTATATCATTTCTATAATAAGCAATAAAACCACATATCAATACATAAAATAAAATTGATAAAGTATGTTTCATTCGCATCACCTAAAAATATTATATCATTTATAAAGATAAAAAAAAAGAAGTAAAAATTACTCCATATTATTAACTTTTTTAGTTAAACGTGATTTATTACGTGCACAAGCGTTTTTTGATGTTACTCCTTTAGAAACAGCTTTGTCGATTCTTTTAATAGCAACTTTTAAAGTTTCGCTTGCTTTTTCTTTATCTTTGTTTAATACAGCTTTTTCTACATTTTTAATAGCTGTTTTCATACTTGCTTCAAAATAATTATTTTCTACAGTTTTTTTAGCATTAGCTCTAACAGCTTTTTTAGCATTTTTCATATTTGGCATATAATTTCACCTCCAAGTCGACTTAACACTATTGATTTTAACAAAAAAATCAAGAAAATGCAACTAAAATGTTTATTTTTGATAAAAATATATATTAGGTGATAGAATGAAACATGAAATTGATTTAAAAAATTATGAAATACGTACTGATTTAATAGATTTTTATTTAAATAATTGTATATACAATAATAACTACAAAAATATAAATATTAAAAGGTATTATAATGATTCTAATAAAATGAATAAAGGAAATTATACAGTAATATCATATGATGATATAACAGATACAGATAATTACTATAATGTTTGTGATGTTTTAATTAAAGAATTAAATTATATATTAAAGAAAAACAACATAAATGAAAAAGATTCTTGTCTAATTGTAGGATTAGGAAATAATGAATCAACACCAGATTCTTTAGGCCCTAAAACAATTGAAAATGTAATAGTAACTAATCCTATATATGAACTTAATGAACTTGATGAAGGATTTAGAAGAACATATAAAATTATTCCAAATGTATATGCTAATACAGGTATTGAAACAATGGAATATATTAAAAGTATAACTAATACTATAAATCCGGATTTTATTATTATCATAGATGCTCTTGCTAGCGAGTCTACTGAAAGAATAAACAAAACAATACAAATAAGTGACTGCGGTATAAGTCCTGGTTCTGGAGTTGGTAATAATAGAATGGAATTATCAAAAAAAACATTAGGAAAAAAAGTTATAGTAATAGGAATTCCTACAGTAGTGGATGCATCTATTATTGCATTTGATACAATTAACTATTTATATAAAAACTATGCTTATAATAAAAAAAATTTAAAAAATCCTAAAAATAGATTCATATTATATAATAATATTACATATAATGAAGAGATAGATAGTATATCTAAGGAAAATTTATTTGGTATTATTGGTAAACTTGATAATAATGAATTAAAACAATTAGTATACGAAGTGTTATCACCAGTTGGTTTAAATACAATGGTAACAACTAAAGAAATAGATTTTATGATAAAAAAGGAGTCAGAATTACTAGGATATGCAATAAATAAAGTATTACATAAAAAATATAGATAGGTGATTAATAATGAAGAAAATAAGACTTAAAAAGAAGTTTTATTTTAGAAATATGATTTTACTATGTGTATGTATTATTTCATTTATTATTAGTTATAATATTAAATTGTATTCAAGTAATGAGGAATTTATAATGAATTTATTAAATGATTCTAATTATTATAAAAAATATGAAGATAAAAATATTATTAAAAAAATTAATAATTATTTATATAATGTAAATTTAAACGAACCAGTAACATTACTTGAAAATATGTTTAATTATGAAAGTACAAGTGAATACTATCCAGAGGTATTAGAAACTATTACTAAGCATATAAATGACCCTACTAATGATGTTATTGATAATCCAATAGTTTATATTTATAATTCACATCAATTAGAAAACTATGACAGTTCCAATTACGAGCCATATAACATTACACCAAATGTTATGATGGCATCATATTTATTAAAAGAAAAATTAAATAATTATAATATTCCGACCATAGTAGAAGAAGGTAATATTAATGAATTTATAAAAATTAATAATTGGGACTATAATTATTCATACATAGCAAGTAGATATTTTATAGAAGAAGCAAAAAGAAAATATCCGAGTATTAAATACTTTATAGATATACATAGAGATTCTGTAACTAAAGAATATTCTACAGCAATTATTAATGATATGAGTTATGCTAAGGTATTATTCGTTGTAGGATTAGATCATGATAATTATAAAGGTAATTTAGATTTTGCTAATAATGTTAATAATAGGTTAATTAATGGGATTTCTAAAGGAATTATTAAAAAAAGTGGACCTAATGTTAATGGAATATATAATCAAGATATAAGTAGTAACGCTCTTTTAATAGAAGTTGGAGGATATCAAAATAAAATTGATGAAGTATATAATACTATAGATGTTCTTGCAAATACTTTAAAGGAGGTTATAAATGAAAATTAAATCATTTATTTTTTTATGTATTTTAGTTATTTATACTTCAATTTATTTAATGATAAACATGGGTTATTATGAATATGCTAATTATAAAAAAAAGGAATTAACAGAAGAACAAATAAAAAAATTTGAAAATGATGTTAAAAATGGATATTATATAGATATAACATCATACATAGAAAATAATGATGATTTTAGTAGAAAAGATAAAAGTTTTTTATTGAAAACATCTGAATTTGTATCTAATAGTGCAAAAAAATGTGTGGCTGAAATGTTTAAAATGTTAAATAATATTATTGAAAACTAATATGTGCTGTGATATAATTAAGTAGAAATAAGAAGGGAGAGCTAAATATGGGAACTAAAGAAATGATTAAAATAGTTGATGAACAAGGAACTGAAAAAGAAGTTGAAGTTGTATCATTCTTCACTTTAAAATCAAATAATAAAGATTATCTAATTTATACTGAAAATAAAATTGATGCTAGTGGGAACGTTGAAGTTTATACATCAGAAGTTGTTAATAAACAAGACGGAACAATGGAATTAAAAGGTGTCGATGATGATTCAGTTTGGGTTGAAATTAAAAAAGTAATGCTTGATATTGCAAAAGACGGGGAGTAATATTATGAAAAATTATGAGGTAAAATACGCAACTAAAGAATTAGCTGATAAAAAAATAGTAAAAGTACAACAAACAAATAAAAGATTAGCATATTTAGTTTCAAATATGTTTACTAAGATGAAAAATGGATTTGCTAAAAAAGTTAATCCGATTATTGTTGTGTTTCAAGAAGAACAAGCTAGTCGTGTAGTTGAAAAAGAAGAAGTTAAAGTAGAAGAACCTGTTGTAGCTAAAGCTGAACCTGTAGTATCAACACCAAGTGCTACAGATGATAACAAAAAATATATTGTTAAAGCATATTTAGCAGACATTGAAGCTTTAAGTAGAAATAAAAAAGTATTATCTCAAGCACCTAAAAAATTATTAATTAGTGAATTATTTGTTAAAAAACTAATTGGTAATAGAATGAAAAATATTAATCTTTTAAATAAAAAAGTTGAAAAACCAGAAGATAAAAAACTTTCTTTTGCAGATGCTCAAGAAGAAGCAGTTTACAAGTATATTTCTTTAAATGAAGAAATGAAAGATTTAATCAAATTAGTCGAAGATAAAAAAGCTCAAATGATATCTTTAGCTAAAGAACATGGATTAACAAGATCTATGGTTGAAAATGCTATGGCAAAAAAAGCAAAATAAGAATCTTAGTATTCTTTTTTTTTAGGAGGTAATTATGTTAATAATAGGATCACATGTATCATTTAATAAAGATAATCAATTATTAGGTTCAGTAAGAGAGGCATTAGCATATGATGCTAATACATTTATGTTTTATACCGGAGCTCCACAAAATACAAAAAGAATTCCTATTAATGATGAAAAAACATATGAAGCATTTAAATTAATGAAAGATAATAATATGGATTTAAGAAATATTATTGTGCATGCACCATATATTATTAATCCTGCTAACACTGAAAACCTAGATTTTTCTATAAACTTTTTAAGACAAGAATTAGATAGGGTAGAAAAATTAGGTATTACTAAATTAGTTCTTCATCCAGGAAGTCATGTACAATTAGGTGAAGATATTGCAATAAAAAACATAACTCATGTTTTAAATAGTTGTTTATTAAGTGATACCAAAGTTGATATTTGTTTAGAAACAATGGCAGGAAAAGGAACGGAAATGGGAATTAATTTTGATCAATTAAAAAAAATAATTGATGGAGTTTTATACAAGGATAAAGTTAAGGTATGTTTAGATACTTGTCATCTAAATGATGCTGGATATGATTTAAAAGAATTTGATGTAATACTTGATGAATTTGATAAGAAAATAGGAATCGATAAAATAGCATGTGTTCATATAAATGATTCAAAAAATATTTTAGGAAGTCATAAAGATAGACATGAAAATATTGGTTTAGGTACTATTGGATTTGATAATTTAATTAATATTATTTATCATGACAAACTAAAAGGTGTTCCTAAAATACTAGAAACACCATATATAACAAATGGAATAGATGAAAAAAATAAAATTTATGCCCCATATAAATTTGAAATTGAAATGATTAAAAATAAAAAAATGAATACAAATTTACTTGAAGATATCAGAAACTATTATAAATAGTTCTGATACTTTTTTTTATATTCCATGAGTAATTTATATACTTTTTTTGTGTTATTACTTTCTATATTATTATTTATTAGTTCTAAATATGCATCATCACTATAATCTAATATATTTTTATCTTGTAATAGATTAAATATATTATTAATTTCTTTGCTAGATAAATTTATATTATTTTTATTTGCAAACTTATTAATATCTTCTTTATTTATTAATTTTATATAATCCAAAATTAGTTTTTTCATTAAATCACCAGTATATTATATGTAATTATAGAAAAAATAATAATGGTGATAATATGAAAAGAATAAAAATAATAAAAAAAATAATTATATTTTCTTTTTGCTATTTATTAATTAATTTATATATGCTACAAATTATAGACAATTCAAAATATATGAAAAAATATATGGAATCAAATATTAAAACACTTAAAGGAGATTCAGCACCGCGAGGAAGAATTTATGATAGAAACGGAAAATTATTAGTTGATAATAAACCAGTAAGAATAATATATTATAAAAAAGAAATAGGTATATCAAAAAAAGAAGAACTAAGAACATTAAAAAAATTATCGAAACTAATTGAGATAGATACTACTAAAGTTACAAGTAACATTTTAAAAGATTATTATATTAATACTAATAATACAAATAATTTAATTAATGAAGAAGAATGGGAAAAATATGAAAATAGATTATTAAATGATAAAGATATATATAAATTAAAATTAGAAAGAATTACTAATATTGATGAAATTAATAAGGAAGAAGCTTATTTATATTACTTAATGAACAAAGGTTATATTTATGATGAAAAAATAATTAAAGAAAATCCAACAGATTATGAATATGCAAAAATAGCAGAACAGTTAGAAAAACTAAAGGGGGTTAATGTAAAAATTAGTTATGAAAGATCATATATTTATGGGGAGACTTTAAAATCTATTTATGGTAGCATCGGAAATATTACTAAAGAATTAGAAAATTCATATAACTCTATTGATCCTACTAGAATTGTTGGTACTAGTTATCTTGAATATCAATATAATAAATATTTAGAAGGAAAAGATAATCTATATCAACTAAATAATAATAAATTAAAAATTATAGAATACGGAAAAAAAGGAAATGATATATATTTAACTATTGATATTGATTTACAAATGGCAGTCGAACGTATAATTGAGGAGCAAATTTTAAAAGCCAAAAAAGAATTAAACACAAAATTTTTAGATAAAGCTTATGTAATTATTACAAATCCACAAACTGGAGAGATACTTGCCATGTCAGGTAAAATATTAAAAAATAACGAATTTTATGATTATACTAGGGGTATAATTACAAACAGTGTTACAGTAGGTTCCACTATTAAAGGAGCATCACATATTGTAGGATATAATAATAATGGCTTAAAAATAGGTGAAATTAGAAATGATAAATGTATAAAAATTAAGTCGACTCCAGAAAAATGCTCGTTTAGATATTTAGGTACCTTAAATGATATTACAGCTTTAAAGTATTCTTCTAATACTTATCAATTTCATACAGCTATAAAAGTTGGAAATGGAAATTATTACTATAATGGTCCTTTAAAACTTAATCTAAATGCTTATGATATATATCGTAAAACATTTAAAGAATTCGGTTTAGGTACTACTACTGGAATTGATTTACCTAATGAAAAAATAGGATATATTGGTGATAATAAAGAAAGTGGTCATATACTTGATCTTGCTATAGGTCAGTATGATACTTATACACCAATAGAATTATCACAATATATTCAAACCATAGCTAATGATGGTAATAGATTAAGACCTTATTTAGTTAAATATGTAAAAAATAATAATAATAAAATTATCTATGAAAATAAAAAAGAGGTATTAAATACAGTTACAACAGAAAAAATATATATGGATAGAGTTAAATTAGGACTTAGAGAAGTTTTAACATATGGTGGAACAGGTTCAGGATATATTAATATTAATTATAAACCTGCAGGAAAAACAGGAACTAGCCAAAGTTTTATTGATACTAATGGAGATAATATGGTTGATACAGAAACTATTTCTACAGCATTTGTAGGATATGCTCCATACGATAATCCTAAAGTAACATTCACTATAATAAATCCTGATGTAGCAGTTTTAGGAAATAGTGATTATGTTACATTTATAACAAAAAGAATAGTAAATAATATATCAAATGTATACTTTTCTATATATAATAACTAAAATTAAATAAAAAAAACCTTTTTTTTTTTGAATTTATTTGCTATAATATGTACGTATGTGATGAAGAAGGAGGGAAATCATGGCAAAAAAAGGTGAAGCAAGAGAAAGAATTACTCTTCAATGTACTGAATGTAAAATGGAAAACTATCGTACAGAAAAAAACAAAAAAAATACTACTGAACGTTTAGAACTTAAAAAATTCTGCCCTAAATGCAGAAAATCAACAAATCATAAAGAAAAAAAATAATAGGGTAGTTAAATAAAAAAATCAATTAGAACTACTCTTTTTGTTCTTTATAAATAACGGAGGTAATTATGTTTAATATTAATGACATCAAAAATGGTATGACTTTCCTTTTTGAAGGTAACATTTATCAAGTAATCGAATTTTTACATGTTAAACCTGGAAAAGGTGCAGCATTCTTAAAAACTAAATTAAGAAATTTAAGAACTGGAGCTACAGTAGAAAAAACATTTAATACAAGTATTAAATTAGAAAAAGCAATGATTGAAAAACATGAAATGCAATATTTATATGGTGATGGTAATACATATAACTTTATGAATATGGAAACTTATGATCAATCAGAACTTACTAAAGACCAAATTGGTGAAGATGCTAAATTCTTAAAAGAAGGATTAAATGTATATATAACTTATTATCAAGGAGAAATGTTAGGTATTGAATTACCTGATAAAATTGAATATGTTGTAGAAAAAACTGAACCAGCTGTTAAAGGTAATACTACTAATAATGCTAGAAAAGATGCTTACATGGAAAATGGATTAATGGTAAGAGTACCTTTATTCATTGAACAAGGGGAAAAAATTATTATATCAACAAAAAATGGTGAATATGATTCAAGAGCATAGAAATATGTTCTTTTTTCTTGCATTAATATTTTTTATATAGTATATTATTAATAGACTGTTATGATTGAAAGAGGTTAAAAAATGAGTACAAAATTATCAGAAGAAAAATATAAAGATTTAAAAAAGATAGCCACGCAAGAACATAAAAAATACGATGTTGAAGAAATGACAGCCGATGAAAAAGACAAGATTAGTAGTAGAATTGTTAATAATAGAAAATTTGATAACGATGAAATGAAAGAAATATTTATTGCTAATTTTCTAATCCCTGATGATCAAAAATTTTATCAAACATACATGGAAAATGGTAAAAGTATCAAAAAAAGTGCGGAAGTATTAAACGTTTCTGAAAAAGTTGTATTTACAAGAGTATTTGAGCTAGGAAAATATAGTGCATATATTCATAATTTAAAGAATAAAAAAGGAGACGATAAGATGAAGGAAATCGAAATAATAGATGGTTTACCTTTAACACCTGATTTTAAAAAAGAAGAAAATATTGTAGAAGATAATGCATTAAAGGCAATCAACAAAATTAACAAATTAATTGATTCAAATATGAATAAAGATAAAACAATCGATAGTCAAGCTAAAACAATAAATAAATTAAATGACGATATAGATAATTTACATTTTATTAATAATGAACAAAATGATACAATCAACAGTTTAGAAGCAGATAAAAGTAATTTAGAACAAAGAGTAAAAGAACTTGAAACAATTTTAAAAGCAAAAGAAAAAGATATTGCTGTATATTTAAAAGAAAGACAAGTACTACTTAAATATAAAGAAAATTATGAAAAAGTAGTAGGTTATATTACTAAAAATGATAAAATAATGTAATTTTATTATTGACAATTACATATATTGTTAGTATAATAAAACACGTAAAAAGCGAAAAAAGGAAAGAAGAAGTATCCACTTCTCACCTGATAACACTTAAGTTATAGGTAAAATGCCATAGATTATTAAATATAATATAAGGTAATTTTAAGGTGGATACTGTCTGTATTCACTTTTTTAATGGAGGTGTTCGGTATAGCAAGTAAAGGAAAAGATTTGTTCATCAATGAACAAATTAGAGCAAAAGAAGTAATGGTAATTGGTCCAAATGGGGAACAATTAGGTCTTAAAGGTATAAAAGATGCCTTAACATTAGCAAATTATGCTGGATTTGACTTAGTTCTTATGAATCCAAATGGTAATCCACCAGTTTGTAAAATAATGGACTATAACAAGTTTAAGTATGAAGCTAAAAAGAAAAATAAAGAAAATCTTAAAAAGCAAAGAGAAGCTAATCTAGAAATGAAAGAATATCGTTTATCAGTCACTATTGATGTTCACGATTTCGATACAAGAGTTAAAAACTCTAGTAAATATCTAGAAAAAGGTCATAAAGTTAAAGTATCTATTAAATTCAAAGGAAGAGAAATGGCTCATCCAGAATTAGGAAAAGATGTTCTACTTCGTTTTGCTGAAGCAACAAAAAATGTTGCAGAAATTGATCAACAACCTAAGATTGAAGGTCGTTTCATGAATATGATACTTATGCCGAAAAAAGAAAAATAGGAGGAATATTATGCCAAAATTAAAAACACATAAAGGAACTAAAAAAGTATTAAACGTTCGTAATAGTGGATCTATCAAAATTGGTCATCCAGGAACAAGACATAATACTGGTAAACATGATACTGCATCTAATAGAGCAGGTAGAAAACAATCAGAATTACATAATTCAGATTACAAAAGAATTAAAAATATTATATAATTAGTTAGAAATTAGGAGGAATATTATGCCAAGAGTTAAAGGTGGTACAATTAGTCGTGCCCGTCATAAAAAAGTAATGAAACAAGCTAAAGGTTACTTTGGAAGCAAACATAGATTATTTAAAAGTGCTAACGAACAAGTTATGCATTCAGGAAAATACGCTTATAGAGATAGAAGACAAAAGAAAAGAGATTTCAGAAAATTATGGATTACAAGAATTAATGCTGCTTGTCGTGAAAACGAAATCAGTTATTCAAAATTCATTAATGGTTTAAGCGTAGCTGGAATTGAAATCAATAGAAAAATGTTAAGTGAATTAGCTATCGAAAATAAAGAAGCATTCACAGAATTAGTTAAATTAGCTAAACAAGCTTTAAATGGAGAATTAAAAGAAGTTAAAGCTGAACCAGCTAAAAAAGAAACTAAAAAAGAAGTTAAAAAAGAAGAAGCTAAAGATTTATCAAAATTAACTGTAGCTGAATTAAGAGAAATGGCTAAAGCTAAAGATGTTAAAGGTGCTTCTACTATGAAAAAGGCTGAATTAATTGATGCTTTAAAATAATCCTTTTAAGGATTATTTTTTTTATTTATTGACACTATATAAAGTATGTTTTATAATAAATCTATTGTAGGAGGTTTTATATGAGAAATTTATATATAGATTTTGATGGAGTAATTATGAACACTATAGATATTACATATAACGATATGATTAAAAAAGGAATTAATCAAGATAGTCAAGAAGAAGTTAGAAATTACTATGCTAATCTAAATTGGTCTAAATTATTAGAAGAAGCAGAAATAATAAATGATGGTATAAATGCTATTAATAATATAATATCTTGCAACAAATACAATGTTTCAATACTTTCACATGTTAATTCGTTACATGAAGCTGTTGAAAAAATTAAATTTTTAAGAAAATATTTTAAAGATATGACTATAATACCAGTACCAAGAGAATTATCAAAAACTGAAATGGTACATGTTCATGATTCTATTCTTATAGATGATTATGCTGGCAATTTAGATGAATGGAAAAACAAAGGAGGAATTAGTATTCGCTTTAATAGAAATCTACAAGGCAAAGGATATCCAGTAATTGATAAACTAGATCAAATACTAGAGATTTTATAATATGCAAGAATTTATAAATAATTTTATTGAAAATATTCAATATTTAGAGAGTACTTCTCCACAAATAATAAGTATACTATTAGGTATGTCTGTTATTGTACTTGAATCTATGATACCGATATTACCACTTGCTTTATTTATTGCTTTAAATATGCTATTATTTGGCCATTTACAAGGTTTTATTATGTCATGGCTAGCAACATGTATAGGATGTTTAATATCATTTTCGATAGTTAGATATGGTTTAAAAAAACCGTTTAATATATCAGAAGAAGAAGATAAAACAATTAATAAAATAATGAAAAAAATTAATAAAATATCTTTACCTAATTTAGTACTTATTATATCTCTTCCTTTTATGCCTGCCTTTCTACTAAATATAGCAGCTGGATTATCTAAAATAAGTTATAAAAAATTTATTTTTGCAATACTAATTTCTAAATTAGTAATTGTGTTTTTCTGGGGTTTTATAGGGACAAGTTTAATAGAAAGTATTACAGATATTAAAGTCTTATTAGAATTATTTATATTAATGGGATTAGCTTATATAATATCTAAAATACTAATGAAAAAACTTAAAATTGATTAGGAGACTAATATGGATTATATAATACTTTTATTACTAATAATATTAATTATTTTAGTAATTATATCTATTTCAAAAAATATTAATGAATCAAATATTACAGAAAGACTTGGAAAACTAGAAGTAAATACAATAAAAGAATTAAGTGAATTTAAAAATTCATTATCCAAAGAAATGACTGAAGAATTTTTAAAAGTAAATAATTTACTCGAAAATAAATTAGAAAAAATAAATGATAAAGTAAATGAAAGAATAGATGAAAATTTTGAAAAAACTAATAAAACATTTAATAATGTACTTGAAAGACTTACAAAAATTGATGAAGCACAAAAGAAAATAGATAATTTATCAAGTGATATAATATCATTACAAAGTATATTAACAGATAAAAAAACAAGAGGAATATTTGGAGAAATCAACTTAAAAAATATTTTAGAAAATATATTTGGACCTAATAATGACAAAATATATAAGTTGCAATATACACTACCAAATGGAACAATAGCAGATTCAATTTTATTTACACCTAAACCATTAGGTAATATTGCAATTGATTCAAAATTTCCACTTGAAAACTTTCAACGAATGATGGATAAAAAACTCTCTAAAGAAGAAAGAATGAATGCTGAAAAACTTTTTATTAGTGATATGAAAAAACATATAGATGCAATTTCAAATAAATATATAATACCAAACATAACAGCAGATCAAGCAATTTTGTTTTTACCTGCTGAAGCAATATTTGCAGAAATAAATGCATACTACCCTGAAATAATAACTTATTCATATAAGAAAAGAGTATGGATTACAAGTCCAACAACATTAATTAGTACATTAACAACTATTCAAATAATAATAAAAAATATTGAAAGAGATAAACATGCTAATGTTATACATAAAGAACTAAATATGCTTGGAATAGAATTTAGAAGATATAAAGATAGATGGGATAAATTATATAGAAGTATTGAAACTGTATCAAATGATGTTAAAGATATTCATACAACAACTAATAAAATTACTAAAAAATTTGATGCTTTAAGTAATAATGAAATAGATGATATAAAAAAACTTACTGAATAAGTAAGTTTTTCTTTATTTTTTACTGTATTTATTGTATTATATGGGTGAGAGGGTGAGGTAGTATGGAAAGTAAAATTTTTGATTTATTAAGTGAAAATAATGCACTTACAGTTAATGATATTGATTCTAAATTAGAAATAAACAATATTGAAGAAACGAAGAAAATTCTAAAGAAAATGGTTGATAATTTAGAAATTACAACAACTAACAAAAACAAATACATTTTAATTGAAAATAGCAAACAACAAAAAGGAATATTAAGCGTTAGTAAAGCTGGATATGGCTTTGTAAAAGTGAAAGATCATGAAGATATATATATAGGTAAAAATGATATGAAGGGTGCCATTAATGGAGATATAGTACTTATAGAAATGAATAAAAAATCACAAAAACCTTCAGGTAGAATTGTGAGAATAAAAAATAGAGATGAATTAGTTAAAGTTGCTGAAATAAGAAGAAATGGAAATAATATTAAAGTAATTATGGATGACAATAAATTCCCATATAAAATAGTTATAAAAAATAATAATTTAGTAGATGGAATGAAAATTACTTTAAAATTAGATGAAATGATTGATAATAACACATATAGTGCTAGTGTAGTTGAAATTTTAGGACACAAAGATGACCCTTTTGTTGACCTTCTTTCAATTACTAAAGAATATGGTATAGAAAAAGAATTTCCAAAATCAGTTATTGAAGAAGTAAAAAATATTAATGGATATGTAACAGAAAATGAAATTAATAATATTCTGTCTATTGGTGGTAAAGATTTAAGAGAAAAAAAGATATTTACTATAGATGGTGATGATACAAAAGATATAGATGATGCTCTTTCTATAGAAAAACTTCCTAATGGTAATTACGAAGTTGGTGTTCATATTGCAAATGTTAGTCATTATGTATTACCTAATTCTAATATTTTTAAAGAAGCAATGAAAAGAGGAACAAGTGTTTATATCCCTGGTAGTAGTATTCCAATGCTACCTAGAGAATTATCAAATGGAATATGTTCTTTAAATCCTAATGTTTTAAGATTGGCATTATCATTTATAATGGAATTTGATAAATTAGGAAATGTAATTAATTTTAAAACATATGAAAGTATCATACAATCTAGAATTCAAATGACTTATAAAAATGTAAACAAAATCTTAGAAAATAATATAATTCCAAATGGTTATGAAGACTTTACAGAAGAACTTTACATGTTAAATAATTTAGCAAATGCTTTAAGAAAAAAACGATTAAGAGAAGGTTCTATCGACTTTGATATGAAAGAAAACAAAGTAATATTAGATAAATTTGGAAAACCAATAAATGTTGAATTAAGATATAGAGGATTAGCTGAAAAATTAATTGAAGAATTTATGATTGAAACAGGAACTCAATGTTCGATATATTTAGATAAACAAAATGATAATACACATATTTATCGTAATCATGATATACCTAATGAAGATAAACTAAATATGTTCATTAAATACTTAAAAACTCTAGGATATGGAAAATTATCATCAGTTATTAAAGAATTAAAACCAAGAGAAATTCAAGAATTACTAAATAGAATTAAAGATAAAAAAGAATGTGAAATACTTGAAAGAGAATTATTAAAATGTATGGCAAAAGCCGTATACAGTACAGCAAACAAAGGACATTTCGCACTTGCAAAAAAATCGTATTGTCAAACAACTTCTCCAATTAGAAGATCAGGAGATTTACAAAATCATATACTAATTAAAGAAAATATATATAGTGGAACAAAAGTAAAATTAAATTATTCTGAATTAGCTAATATTGCATCAGAAAGAGAAAGAAATGCATCTGAATGTGAAAAACAAGCTGTAAAGATGAAAATAGCTGAATATATGAGTAATCATATTGGTGAAGAATATGAAGGTATTATTACTTCTATGCAACCCTATGGTTTTTACGTAGAACTTCCAAACTTAATTGAAGGATTAGTAAGTATTGATTCATTAGATGATGATAATTATGAATTTGACAGAGAAAAATTTATATACAAAGGAAGAACAACAAAACATGTATATAGACTTGGTGACAAAGTTAAAATTAGAGTTAAAAAAGCATCAAAAGAAAACAAAACAATTGACTTTGTATTAGTAAAAAATGATGGTTGTAAAGTAAAGAAAAAATATTAAATATAGCAAAATGCTATATTTTTTTTCTATTTTATAGTATGATAAAGATGGTGGTAATATGGAAAATGAAATTTTAGAACTTTTAAAACTTAATGATAAAGCATTATCAGTTTATGATATTTATGATGCTTTAAATTTAAAAACAACAGAAGATTTAAAAAATCTTATGAAAGAATTAAATAAATTAGAAGATAATCTTCAAATTTATAGAACTAAAAAAGATAATTATTTATTATTCCAAAACTGTCATTTAAAAGTTGGTACATTTATCGGAAATAAAAAGGGATTTGGTTTTGTTGATATTGATGGCGATGATGATGTTCATATTGCCCAAGCCAACACCAATAATGCTGTTCATGGAGATAGGGTAATTGTTGAAATTACAAGTCAAAAAGGAAAAGATTTAGATGGTAGAATTGTAAGAATAGTTGATAGAAAACTAGATAATATGGTTGGAGAATACTATGTTGATAAAAATGGATTTGGTGCTATAAAACTAGATAATGATAAAATAAATATTCAAATTACTGTACCAAGAGAATTATCACTTAGTGCGGTACCTGGCCATAAAGTTTTAGTAAAAGTAACTAACAAATTAAAAGGTAATAATTATAATGGACAAATTATTAAAATTTTAGGTCATAAAACAGACCCTGGAGTAGATATTTTATCTGTAGCTGCTAAATATAATATTAATGATGAGTTTTCAAAAGAAGTAATGGAAGAAGTAGAAAAAATACCAGATAGTGTTTCTTTAGAAGAAATGAAAGGTAGAAAAGATTTAAGAGATGAAATCATTTTTACAATTGATGGCGATGATACGAAAGATATAGATGATGCCATATCTGTAAAAAAATTAGAAAATGGTAATTATATCTTAGGTGTTCATATAGCTGATGTTAGCTATTATGTAAGAGAAAATACTAAATTAGATGAAGAAGCATATGAAAGAGGAACAAGCGTTTATTTAGCTGATAGAGTAATACCAATGTTACCTCGTAAACTTTCAAATGGAATATGTTCATTAAATCCAAATGTTGCTAGACTTGCAATGTCTTGTACTATGGAGATTGATGAATCTGGAAATGTTGTAGATTATGATATTTTTGAAAGTGTTATACAATCACGTATTCAAATGACTTATAAAAAAGTAAATAAAATTCTTAATAATGAAGGAGTACCCGAAGGGTATGAAGAATATAAAGATATACTTTTGGATATGAAAGAAGTTGCTAATAGACTTAGAAAAAATAAAATAGCTAGAGGATATATTGATTTTGAAATTGATGAAGCTAAATTAATAGTAGATGATAAAGGCCAAGTAACTGATGTTGTATTAAGAGATAGAGGAGCAGGAGAAAAATTAATTGAAGATTTTATGATTGCTGCTAACGAAACTGTTGCTACACATATATACTTTATGGAACTTCCTTTTGTATATCGTATACATGGTGTACCTAGTGAAGAAAAAATAGCTAATTTCATTAAATTTATTGGTGTTTTAGGCTATAAAGTTACAGGAAAATATAAGGAAATTACACCTAAAGCAATGCAAAATTTACTTGAAGAATTAAAAGAAAAGAAAGAATTCCATATTTTATCTACATTAATGCTTAGAAGTATGCAAAAAGCAGTTTATGACAAGTCTAATATAGGACATTTTGGACTTGCAAGTAAATGCTATACTCATTTTACATCTCCAATCAGACGTTATCCAGATACAACTGTTCATAGACTACTTAGAACTTATTTATTTAAAAAACAAATTGATAAAGATACTATAGAATACTGGGATAATAAACTCGTATACTTAACAGAACATTGTTCAGAAAGAGAAAGAGCTGCTCAAGACTGTGAAAGAGAAGTTGACGATATGAAAATTGCTGAATATATGGAAAAACATATTGGTGAAGAATATGATGGTATTGTAAGCAGTGTAGTAAGTTTTGGATTATTTGTTGAACTTCCAAATTTAATTGAAGGTCTAATTAAGATGGACGATTTAAAAGATGATAGATATATCTTTGATGAGACTACATTCTCATTAGTGGGTCAAAATACTAAAAAGAGATATAGATTAGGAGATAAATTGCACGTTAAAGTCAAAGCTGCTTCAAAAGAAGCTAGAACTGTTGACTTTGAATTATGTGAAAGTAAGGATGTAAACAATGAAGAGGAAAATTAATAAGAAGAAAATTGTTATTGTTGTTCTTTGGATTTTCTTAATTATAGGTCTTGGTATATATATCTTATTAAATCCTCTAAAAGAGGAGAAAAAAGATAAAAAACCTGAAAAAGTTGAGAAAAAAGAACCAGTTGTTGAAAATTATAAATTATCATGGATAGGTGCTGGTGATGCATTAATTCATGATGGAGTATTTATTGATGCGAGAACAGGTACATTAGATAGTAATGGTTATCCAGCATATGATTTTACAAAAATGTTTCAAGATATTAAAGATATAATTGAACCTTATGATTTAAGATTTTATAATCAAGAAACTGTAATTGGTGGTAAAAATTTATCACCTAGCGGATATCCTAATTTTAATTCACCTGATGAAATAGGACTAAATTTAACAAGAGATATCGGATTTAACATGGTAAATCTTGCAAGTAATCATACAATGGATAAAGGATCTGTTGGAGCAGAATACTCTGCAAAATTTTGGAAAGACCAAAATGATGTTTATACTATGGGGTCATATGTATCACAAGAAGATAGAGATAATCCAGTTATTAAAACTGTAAATGGTATTTCATATGCAGTATTAAGTTATACATATGGTACTAACGGTATGCCTGTACCAGCAGGTAAAGAATATTTAGTAAATGTTTGGCCTACAGATTTAGATCTAAATGATGTTGCTAATGATTATAAATACCAACAATATAAAGAACAAGTAAAAAAAGATGTAGAAGCTATTAGAGATAAAGTAGATGTACTTATGGTATCAATGCACTGGGGTGTAGAATATGTCCATACACCAACAGAATACCAAAAAGATGCTGCTAAATATCTTGCTGATCTTGGTGTTGATGTTATAATTGGTACTCATCCACATGTTGTGCAACCAATTGAATTTATTGACGATACATTAGTAATTTATTCATTAGGTAATATGATTTCAGCACAAGTAGGAACACAAAAACTTGTAGGATTAATGGCTGCTTTTGAAATCGATAAAGAAGTAGTTGATGGTAAAACTACAAAAATTGAAATTAATAATGTTCAAGCTGATTTAATATGGACTTATTATAGAGGATTCAAAAACTTTAAAGTTATACCATTTAATAAGTTGACAAATACAACATTATATGGATATAATCAAATCTATGAGCAATACTTAGGATATGTAAATCCAAGTAATGATCCTAGAATAAAATTAAAATTCTTTAATTAAGAGGTGATAATATGGAAATAGTTAATAGAAAAGCAAAATTTGATTATCAAATAATATCAGAAATAGAAGCAGGCATTGTATTAACTGGTACTGAAATTAAATCAATTAGAAATGGTAAAGCTAATATTAAAGATTGTTATGGAATAATTAAAGATAATGAGGTATTTCTATTAAATATGCATATTAGCCAATATGAACAAGGAAATATATTTAATCATGATGAAACAAGAACAAGAAAATTATTGCTTCATAAAAAAGAAATTCTAAAATTAAATGACGCAATAAGATTACAAGGATATACACTTGTTCCATTAAAATTATATTTTAAAAAGAATAAAGCTAAAATTCTTTTAGGATTATGTAAAGGTAAAAAAACATATGATAAAAGAGAAACAATTAAAGAAAGAGATATAAAAAGAAATATAGAAAAAAATTACAAAT
>JALERC010000017.1 GCA_022763805.1 Mycoplasmatota bacterium
AATACTAAAGGAACAGGGAAATATAGTTATTTAAGTGAAGGTTCATTTACAACAAATATTCAAGCGACAATGAATAATTCTTCATATAGTTATTATTTGATTGCCAGAAGAGAATATGCACTTGATCCTGTAACAACTGTATCAGGACAATGGTTACCTTAAAAAAAGCCATTATTGGCTTTTTTTAAAAGAGGTTCTATGAAAAAATATATATACTTTCATTACTGATGTTCATATTTTCATTATATTTTGAAGTAACAATAATAAATGATATAAGGTTTGATAAGTTTTTAATTTCTAATAATTTTTTGTTCAATTATTTATTAATTTGGTCTTGTGTTAATTTTCAATTTATTATTCCTTTTTATTATTTGATAGGTGTTTTTGATACTTCTAAGAATATAGTAAATAAATCTTTAAAGTATTCACTTCATATTTTCATTTCATTTGTAGCTTTTTTTATACTTCTTTTATTCATAACAAAATATAGATTTGATTATAATATTGAAAGATTTATTTTTAAAAAAATTAAGTTTTAAAAAAATAAATATTTTTTTGTTTATTATTATTTCATATATGTTATATATTTTTACATTTCAATACGGAAGTAAATTTATAATAGATTATTTTTTTGAACTTTTCAAAATAACTTTTTGTATACATACGATTGTACATTACATAAAATGGTTTACAATATTTCTATTAATATATTGTATAAAAAAAGGAGGAAAACATGATAGAATTAAGAAATGTTTCCAAAATTTATTCACAAAACAACAAGATTTTAGATAATATTAATTTATGCATAGGAAATAGTGGAATGATTGCAATTACAGGCAAAAATGGATGTGGAAAAACAACATTATTAAATATTATAGGTGGAGTTGATACGTGTACCAATGGATCAATTTATATTGATAATCATAAATTAGAACATCAAAATATAGATGATTATCGTAAGAATTATGTAAGTTTTATTTTTCAAGATTATAATTTAATAAATGAATTAAATGTATATGAAAATATTATTTTATGTTTAAAAATAAATAATTTGAAGGTAAATGAAAATGACATTGATGAATTACTTGATAAACTTAAACTAAATAATTTAAAACTACGAAAAGTTAATCAATTATCTAGTGGACAAAAACAAAGAGTTGCTATTGCAAGAGCTTTAGTAAAAAAACCGAAAATTATTTTAGCAGATGAACCAACATGTAATTTGGACTATAAAAATGCAAATAATATTATGGAACTATTAAAAAATATTAGTAATGAAATCCCCGTATTAATAGTAACTCATGATGATAATATTATTAATTATGCAGATAAAATAATAGAACTAAAAGATAAAACTATAAAACATGATAGTATTATTATTGCCGAAAACAATAATCATGACGAAATTTATAATAAAAATAATAAAAAAATTAATTTTAAAACAAAACTATTTATTAGTAGAAAATTATTATTATATAAACCATATAGACTAATTCCACCAGTTTTAATGATTTCTTTTTCAATTATATTTTTGCTTTTAAGTTTAACAATTAAAAACTATTCTATTGTTAATGATAGCATCAAGAATAATATAAAATATAATATTAAATTATATGAAATAAAAAAATACAAGTTAAATAATAACAATAAAGAATTAGTTATGTTAAATGAAACCGATAAAAAAGAGTTTACAAATGATAATCTAAACTTATATAATGTGTATAATTTAAATGAAAATCATAGTATTGTTAAATTTTTTAAAATTAATATGGATGATCCTTTTGAACTAATAAGAATAAAGAAGGATTTATATACTTTTTTCCCAAATACAATTGATATTGTAGAATGTGATACTAATGAAATAAAAGAGGAGATTATTGGTAATTATCCAAATAATAATAACGAAATTCTTATTTCCAATTATTTAGTTGATTATTTTATTAAAAATGGTGTATCTTTATATGATTCCACAGAGGTATTTGTACCTAAAAATTATAATGATATGCTAAATAAAAAAATATATTTTGGTGATAATAATTATGCAATAATTAGTGGTATTATTAAATACAATTTAAGCGATTTTGAAGAACTTAAGAACATTTACCAAAATTCACCTAAGAATAATCAAGACTATTTATTTTATAAAAGTTATATTCTAAATAGTTTAGTTAATAATTTATATAATAAAATTTTTGTAAATAGTAGTTTTATTTCTTCTCTTAATAAGCCATTTTTAACTAACTTAGATAATAGAAATATTTATAGTATAAAATTAAATGATAAATCTATCAATTATAAACCTTCTTTATTGAATGAAGAAATAGAATATTTTAATGGTAAAGAATGGGTAACAACAAATGAGTTAAATGATAATGAAGCAATTATTTCAACAGCATTTTTATATGAATTAATTAATAATGATAAAAACTATTATGACAAAATATCTAGTTATTTAGAAAGTACAGGAAAAAATGATGTTAGTGAAGGAGAAAAAAATTTTTTCTTAGAAAATTATTATTCAAATAAACTTATCGGTAATAACATTGAATTAAGCATTAATAATAAATTAATTAATAAAGATATAAAAATAATTGGTGTTACAAGTTCATATATATACACAAATGATTTTAATGTTTATATTTCTAATAATGTAATTATGCCTTATCAAGAAAAATATAGTACCCTAAAAAGTTTCGTCTTCTTTGAAAAAGATATTAAAAAGAGAAAAGATCTTCTTAAAAAATATGATTTAGATGATACATATAATATCAGATCAATCTTTACAGATGATTTGGAATCAATTTATATAATTGTAAAAAGATTTAACAATTTTACAAATGTATGCGCAATAATCTTTACAATATTATCTTTGTTAATCATTATTAATTATACAATGGATAGTTATTCAAAAAAGAAAAATACAATTGGAATTCTTATGTCTTTAGGAATAAATAAAAAAGAAATAAACATGATATTATTATTTGAATCAATAATTTTATCTGTTTTTACAATTTTATTTAGTTCTATATTATACTATTTTATATCGGAATATATATTAAAATTTTATTTTAATTTTGGACATTTAGTATCTAATCCTTTTAATCTAACTTTATATAATATAATTATAATTTCAATATTTACATTTATAAGCTTTTTTATATCATTTACTATCATAATGAAAAAAAATAACAAATCAAATATAACAGATATTATATATAATAGGTAGGTGAAAAAATGATTAAACTTAATAACATTAAAAAATCATATTATGTAAACAATGAAGAAATTAATGTTTTAAAAAATATTAATTTAGATTTAGGAAATTCTGGTTGTGTCTTTATTATCGGAGAAAGTGGATGTGGAAAAACAACGTTATTAAATATCATAGGCCTTTTAGATAACTATAATGAAGGTAATTATTATTATAATAATAAAGATGTTAAAAAATTTAACAATCATGATATAAATGATATCATAAATAATGATATTAGTTTTATTTTTCAAGACTGTGGTCTTATTGAAGAATTATCTGTTATAGATAATTTAAAAATTTGTATTAATAGAAATGAATTAGACACAATTTTAAAAAAATTTAATTTATATGATATAAAAGAAAAGAAAATAAATACATTATCAGGTGGTCAAAAACAAAGAGTTGCTATTGCAAGAGCTTTAGCAAAAAAACCAAAAATTATTTTAGCAGATGAACCAACAGGAAATCTTGATAGTCAAAATAGTACTAATATAATGAATTATCTAAAAGAAATAAGTGAGAATACCTTAGTAATTATTGCTTGCCATAACCTAGATTTAGTTAGTTTGTATAGTGATGAAGTATTTATATTAAAAGATGGTGAAATTCAAAAACATATTATAAAATCAAAGAGTCAAAATAATAATATAATTATAAATAAAAAAAATCATCATAAATTTAGTAGTTTAAAATTAAGTTTGAATTTGTGTGTTAATAAAAAAATGAAATTATTAATTCAATCAATTATTATTTCTATTATTATGGTAATGTTGACTATTTTATATTCAATATCAAATCATAATTATAATTATTATTTAAAAAAAATTTTAGAGAATAATAATTATAATATTATTGAGTATAAAAAACAAAACGATAGTAAAGAAATTTTTGTAGATATTGATGATGTTAATGAATTATCAAATAATGTATATCCAATATACAAATTAAATGAACATAATAAAATAGAAAATTTTTTGTGCATAAATGATTCAAATAATTTATCTGATGTAAAAATTTTAGTATCAAATAATAATAATATTAATGTTAATATAATTGGAAAATATCCAAAAGAAAATAATGAAATCGCTATTTCTAATTATATAGCAAATAAAATCATTAAAAAAGGAATATATAATTCTGAAAATATTTTAGTATATCCAAAAGACTATAATCAAATTATAGGTATGGAATTAAAGTATGAAAATAATTTAATAAAAATTACTGGAATAATAGACTATAAAAAAAATAATTTATATAAGAATACAATATACAATATAATATTTGCAAATGATAAATTTATAAAAAATCTAAAATTAAAAGAATTATCTTATTTAAATAAAAATAATTATTATAGTATAAATAACATCCGTATAGAAAATGATATAAAATTATTAGATGAATCAATTACATATTTTGAAAATGATGAAAAAAGTATTTCAAAATTACAATATAATCAAATTATTATTCCTAGTACCTTTTTTGAAAATAATAATTTAAATAATAAATTTACTTTAGAAATATTTTTAAATAATCCTTATTTAATAAAAAAAGAAGGGGTAACACCAAATTACAAAATAGAAAATATGGAGATTATTGGCACATCTAATGATAATTCATTTTATGTGTCTAATGAACAATTTAAACAATTTGTAACTCCACGAATCTATATTGATAGCGTTTCTATTATTACAAATAACTATAACTCTATTGAGAAAATAAAAAATAATAAATACACAATTGTTACATCATTTTCAAATGATTTAGATTCTTTTTATAATAAAGTAAATAGTATTAAACCTATAATAATTATTTTTATGATCATACTATTAATATTTTATTATATAGTTTCATTTACGATGGTTTATAATAGTATAATTAAGAATTTAAGAAATATTAGAATTTTAAAATCATTAGGTATACCCAATTTAAGTATATATAATCTATTTTTTAATGAAAATATTATTGTAATATTATTATCAATTCCATTATCAATTATTATAAACAATATACTAATTAATTTTTTAAATTCATTAAGTTTTATTTCTACTAATTTAGATATATCTATATTCAATATAGATTATATATCATTAATATCAATATATATCTTAAGTACAATTATGTTTATAATGAATGTATATATTATATTAAGAAAAAAATTAAATAAAAAAATTATAAGTATTTTTTAAATATGTTATAATATTAATTAGGTGATTTAAATGAAACGAATTATTATTGTTGGTGCTGGAGCGGCTGGAATGCTTGCAGCAATACATGCTAAAACTAAAGATAATCAAGTAATTCTAATAGAAAGAAATACTAATTGTGGTAAAAAAATACTAATAACAGGTAATGGGAAATGTAATTATTTAAATGATGATTTTAATATAAGTCATTATAGAAGTGATAATTTAGAATTCCTGGAAAATATTATTACAGAAGAAAATAAAAAACTATTAATATCTGAATTTAAAAAAATAGGTATAGAACCTAAAATAAAAAACGGATACTACTATCCTATGTCTAATACAAGTATTTCTATTCAAAATGCCTTATTATTAACTTTAAAACAAAAAGGAATAGAAATAATAACAAACACTACTATTACAGATATAAAAAAAATAAATAATAAATTTATTTTAAATGACAAATTTACTTGTGATAAATTGATTATTGCAGCAGGATCAAGTGCATGTCCTAAATGTGGAACTGATGGGACTATATATGATGCACTTAAACCTTTAGGACTAAAAATTAAAAAACCATTACCAGCTTTAGTTCAACTAAAAAGTGAAGGAAAATTCTTAAAAGAATGGGCAGGTATTAGATGTGATTGTGAGTTATCATTATTTGAAAATGATAAACTAATTAAAAAATCAATTGGTGAAGTTCAATTAACAGATTATGGTATTAGTGGTATATGTACATTCCAATTAAGTTCAGATTGTATAAGAGGGTTAGATAGTGGTAAAAAAGAAGTAATTAAAATGAATTTTTTACCAGACATTAAAGATTTTGATACATTTTATCTAAACAGAGTTAAATTATTAAAAGGTAGAAATGATATTGAATTATTCGAAGGATTAATTAACTATAAATTATTATATGTGTTATTCAAACATAATAAAAATATAAAAGAAGCACTAACAAGTTTCAGTTTAGAAATAACAGGATATAACGGATTTGATAAAGCACAAGTTGCATCTGGTGGTATAAAACTTACTGAAATAAATGATAATTTTGAATGTAAAAATATTAAAGATTTATATATTATAGGTGAGGCATTAGATGTAGATGGAGATTGTGGCGGTTATAATTTAGCATTTGCATTCTTATCAGGAATAATTGCAGGAGAAAGTATAAAAAATGATTAGAGTAAGACAAGTAAAAGTTAATATAGAAAATGATTCTATTAACAATATAAAAATACAAACTGCCAAAAAATTAAACATTAAACCATCTGATATATTAAATATTAAGATAAATAAACAATCAATAGATGCTAGACATAAACCAGAAATATACTTTTTATATGAAGTAGATGTTACTTGTAATAATGAAAGTAATATATTAAGAAAAAATAAGTCTAATGATATATTAATTAAACCTAATGAAGAGTACAAAATAAATGTAAGTGGTACTAAAAAGTTAGAAAAACTAGTTGTAGTTGGAGCAGGTCCTGCAGGGCTAATGAATGCATATATACTAGCAAGTCTTGGATATAAACCACTTGTTATTGAACGAGGAAAAAAAGTAGAAGATAGAGTAAAAGATGTAGAAGAATTCTTTAAAACAGGTATTCTTAATACTAATAGTAATGTTCAATTTGGTGAAGGCGGAGCAGGGACATTTTCTGATGGTAAATTAAATACTATGGTTAAGGATAAAGAACATAGATGTAAGTTTATTTTTAAAACGCTTGTTGAATGTGGAGCACCTGAAGATATTTTATATGCGGCTAAACCTCATATAGGAACTGACTTACTTAGAAACGTAATAATTAATCTAAGAAATAAAATAATTTCATTAGGTGGGGAATTTAGATATAATACATGTTTAACTGATATTAATATAATTAATAATGAAGTATCAAGTATTATAGTAAATAATAGTGAAAAAATTAAATGCAATTGTTTAGTATTAGCACTAGGCCATTCTTCACGAGATACATTTAAAATGTTATATGAAAAAAAATTAGATATGGAAGCAAAACCATTTGCTGTTGGAATTCGTATTCAACATCCACAAAGTATGATTAATATGAGTCAAATTGGTGTTGAAAAACATGAAAAACTACTTAATCAAAGTTATAAATTGACATATCAAACTAGTAAAAAAAGAGGAGTATATACATTTTGTATGTGTCCAGGAGGATATGTAGTAAACTCTTCTAGCGAAAATAATATGACTTGTATTAATGGAATGAGTAATCATGCACGTGAAAGTGGTAATGCCAATAGTGCTATAATTGTTACTGTTAATAGTAATGATTTTGGTAATAATCCTATGGATGGAATAAACTTCCAAAGAGAACTTGAGAAAAAAGCTTATGAAATTGGTGAAGGAAAAATACCAACACAATTATATGGAGATTTCAAAAATAATAAAATAACAAAAGAATTTAAAGAAGTAAAACCTAAATTTAAAGGTGATTATAAATTTGCAAATATAAATGATATTTTACCTAATTACATAACTGAAGCTTTAATAGAAGGTATAGAAAATTTTGCTAATAAAATTAAAAATTACAATCGAGAAGATGCTATTATTTCAGCAGTTGAAGCAAGAACTTCATCACCAATAAAAATAATTAGAGATGATTTATGTCAAACAAAAATTGTTGGAATATTTCCTTGTGGTGAAGGAGCAGGATATGCTGGTGGTATAACTTCTGCCTGCATGGATGGCTTGAAAGTTGCTGAAGGAATAGTTAATATTTATAATACTCCAAACATATAATGTATGGGGTGTTTTTTTATGAATATATCGGCTAATTCAAAAAAGGGAAATAATATATTTGTTAGTTTAAATAATAAATATATAGATGATGCTATTAATAATGGATTTAAAAAAATTATAGTATCAAAAAGTAAATTTAAAGCAGTAAAAAGTACAAGAAAATACTTAGAAAAATATTTAAAAAAATATTATTATAAACAAATAAAAGATGTAATT
>JALERC010000077.1 GCA_022763805.1 Mycoplasmatota bacterium
ATTGGACTGATCAAATGCTTCTTTATTGTATTTTTGGAGGTATTATTAATGGTTTTATAGTATCGTTATGTTTAGGTCTTGGTGGTACAACTGGTGGTACTGATTTTATTTCGATTTATTATTCAGAACAAAAGGGAAAAGATGCATGGAATTATATTTTACTTTTTAATATTATTATATTATTAATATCTGGTATAATGTTTGGTTTTGAAAAAGCATTATTTTCTATTATATTTCAGTATGTTTCTACTCAAGTGATTAAGTCACTATATACTAAGTATCAAAAGTCAACATTACTTATTATTACAGATAATTCTGAAAAAGTGTATAAGGAAATTAATCAAATTTCTGGTCATGGTGCTACTTTATTTAAAGGTAAGGGTACATATCTAGGAAGAGAAGTAGATATGGTATATTCTGTTATTAGTACAGAGGAAGTAGACAATGTTGTTAGAAATATTAAATTAATTGATGAAAAAGCTTTTATTAATGTTTTAAAAACAGATTTCTTGAATGGTAAATTTTATAATAGACCAAATGATTAAGAAGCTTATGCTTCTTTTTTTGTACAAAAACTTGCTAATAAAAATCAATAGTTTTTGATAAATTTTCTTAGTTTTTTCAAATTATGTTTTTAAGCATGTTAAAGCAGACCTATTTCTAGGTCTTTTTTAATAGTTTAAATAATCAGTGATTACCATATTTCTAATTCTTTATATTTCTTTTTGACTATTCCATAATACATCCTTAAAAATTTGTTTAACCCTGCAATTTTTGCTACTTTCTTTAATTTACCTTCATTTTCTTTTTTTATAATATAAGATTTTAACTCATTATCTGATTTGCAACTACTTTTTATGGACTTCATTACTTCATATCCGGTTTTTCTTAAATATTTATTACCTCTTTTAGAAATATGTCTATTTGTTGCTTCAAATTGTCCAGATTGATATGGTGGCGCATCTAATCCAGCATATGCTATAATACTTCCAGCGTTTTTAAATCTTCTTACATCTCCAATTTCTGCTATCACTCTAGATGTTAGCTTTTTTCCACATCCAGGAATTTTATTTATTACACTATATTCAGGTAATTCTCTTGCAAGTTTATCCATTTCTGATATAATTTTAGTAGATGATTTAATTGTTAAAATTAATTCATCAATACAACATTCTACAGAAAGTTGTGTATATTTATTGTTAGGACGTGGAGAAATAGTCTTTTGTGCTAGTGTGTAAATCTTATTTGCTAAAGTTATACCCACACCTTTATGTCCTAATTTTTTTGCTAGTTTATCAATCTCATTTACAAATTGAGATTGTTTTTTATTTATAACAATTTCTGGATGATAATATTTTTTAAATATTTCTAACCCTAATATAAAAGTATTTTCATCTAATAGTTGATAATATCCAGGGAATAATAAGTCACATAAATTAGAAAAATTGATTTTTTGTTTTGTCTGTACTGCTATATGACCTAAGTATTGTCTTGATAAAAATCTAAGATTATCATATATTTCGTCATTCTCTCTTACTTTATTTAATTTATACCAATTATCACAACAATACTCGGCTAATTTATAAGAATCCTTTTTATCTGTCTTAGCTTTTCTTAATCCTCGATCAAGATATTTTTTAATCTTTAAAGCGTTTTCTGCAACTACAAAATATCCTTTATCAAGTAAATAACCTAATATTGGTAAATGATATGTTCCTGTTTCTTCCATTACAATTTTTAAATCTTCTTTCGGAATATCTTTTATTTTTTCTTCTAATAGATTTAGACCATTAATGTCATGATTTATTTCAAATGGTTCTTCAATTACTTCTCCTGTAATCGATAATATAGCTATTGTGCTTTTTCCTTTTGAAATATCAATTCCAACTCCGTACTTCATTTTATTTTTCCTTCCTATTCTTTATATTATGATTGGTTCCAACTCCTCTACATATCTTCATTTTGGCTCTTTACACGAGTATTATTGCATCCTCAACTTGCTTAAACGAATATATTATGTGAAGGTTGGATAACACTTTTTGTGACGAGAACTTGATCTCTAAAAGAACAACGTTATCCAATCACTTCAATCATAATAAAAAGAAGTGTAATAATCAATTACTTTATTGTAATTAATCATTACACTTTTATAGTACCAAAAAAGAACAGTCCCCCTGCGAACTGTCCTTATAAAAGAATAAAAAGGGGTTGGCTAGTGTGATACTAGCGTCCAATCCGCAATAACGAATTGGTACTGCATATATTAATGCAAAATGTTTCATTTGTCAACCCTTTTTT
>JALERC010000088.1 GCA_022763805.1 Mycoplasmatota bacterium
ATTGATTTTCTTTCTTTTTTAGTGTATTATTTGTATCAGACATATGAATTTTCCTTTCTGTTTGTTGCGAATAGATATTATAGATTATTCATGTGTCTTTTTCAATGCAAGTTTGTTGCACTTCAAATTTAAATTAACAAAAAAAAGAAATATAGACAAAAAAAAATTAATTAGTTATAATTGTTTTGTAGAGTGGTGATTAATTTGATAATAACAAAAGAAATTTATAGAGAATCAATTAAGTGTGTAAAAAAAGCATATTTGATGGGTAATACTAATTACAAAGAAGATATTAATGATGAAATCATTGAAAATTACAATGATTTTAAAAACTTAGTTATAGAATTTTTAAAAGAAAAAAATATAAAAACTAATATAAAATTAAAATTTGAAAACTGTATTGCAACAATTGATATTCTTGAAGAAACAAATAATGGCTATAATTTATATGAAATAAAATCATCAAGACACATAACAGAAAATTATTTAATAGATATATCATATCAATACTATGTAGCTAGTAAGAATATGAATATTAATAAAGTTTACTTAGTTATTCCAAAAGAATATACTCGTATTAATGAATTAGAACCTGAAAAGCTAATAAATATTATTGATTATACTGATAATTTATTAGATGTTAAAATAAATAATATTACTTTAAACAATAATAAAAAAATAAATGAAAATTGTAAGGAAAAGTCTTTATATTGTCCCTTTTTTAAAGAGTGCACCAAAGACTTAGATAAATATAATATTTTTATTTATTCCGGCTTACAATTTAAAGATAAAATAAAATATTATAATATGGGTATTCGTAATAAAAAGGATATTATTAACTACCCAATAAAGAATTTGCATCGTGAAGAATTAGAAAGCAAAGTAGTAAAAACTAAAAAAATAAAAGAATTTTTAGATAATATAAAATATCCCTTATATTACCTAGATTTTGAAACAATTAGTTATTTAGTACCTAAATATCATAATCATAAATCAAACGAAAAAATAGTTATACAATATTCTTTACATATAAAAAACGAAGATGGAAATTTAATTCATAAAGAAGTGTTAGAAAATTGTAGTATTGATCCTAGATATAAAATAGCAAAAAAACTAACAGAGGATATACCAGAAAATGCTAATATCATGGTATATCATAAAGCGTTTGAAAAAGGAATAATAGAAGGATTAGCAAAAAAATTTCCTGAATTTAAAAAACATTTAATGAGTTATAAATATATAGATTTAGAAGATGTTTTCAAACGAAAAGATTATTACTTAGAAGAATTTATGGGTTCATCATCTATTAAATACGTTCTACCTGCAATGTTTCCTGATGATGAGGAATTAAATTATAAAAAATTTAAATATATACATAATGGATTAGAAGCAGCAAGTTATTTAAGAAAAGAAAAATATGATGATAATATAAGACAAAACTTATTAGATTACTGTTTTCTAGATACATTAGCTATGGTAAAAATTCATGAAAAATTAATAAAAGAAGTAAAAACATATATTGACTAAATATATGTTTTTGTTTTTTTTATGATTTTATAATATAATACTAACAATTTAAAAAGGAAGTGATAATATGAGTAAAATAACAATTTCAGATAATGAATTAAGTTATTCTAATTTAATTGGTACAGGTTCAGAAGGAAGAGTATTTAAATATGATGATCAAGCCTTAAAATTATTTTATCAACCAACTGAAAATAAATTAAATAAACTTAAAGTTTTGAGTCAATTAAATATTAAAGATTTTGTTATGCCTAAAAAACTAGTATTTGATCAACATAATAATTTCTCAGGCTTTACAATGCCACTTATTAACTTATCAAGTGATAAAAATCTTGAGGTTAGAATAAAAAATTTAAATACATTAAAAGAAAAAATTTATTATTTAAAAAAACAAGAGGAATTAATAAAGAGAGCACATGAAAATAACTTAATATTAATAGACTTAAATCCTAAAAATTTTATTATTGATAAAAACGATAATTTAATAGCAATAGATACTGATAACTATATAGTTAATGAATATAAAAATGATATTTTTCCAACATATTTTTATGAATATTATACACCTAAGGTTTCTCATAATATAGATAATAATATTGATAAATTATCATATACATTATATTTATTATATATGTTAGCTTTAGAAAGATATAATAGTAGTAAATTACTTTATTATAATAATGATGATTATATAGAAAAATATGTTGAATCTTTAGATATAACATTAAATATAAAAGAAAAAATTTTAATTAACGTAAGTGATTCAAAAGACAAAGTCTATTTAGATGATACAATTGATGAACTAGAAAGTGAAAGTTCTTTTATTAAATGTAAGTAGTAGCTTAATATTAAGTTAGTGTAATATTTACATATATAAAAATTTATGATATTATATAAAACCAAAAAAAAGATGGTATTGTTATGAATCTACTTAAACAAAATTGTAATCATTAATATTAATTCCTATTTAAATATTGATGTATACATATACATCTTTTCTATTAGAAAGAAGGTATTAACATGGAAAAATTTACAGAACAAGATGTAAGAAGATATCAAAGAGAAAATAAATCTTTTGTAGCATATGGATCAGAAGGTACAGTATTTAAATATGAGGATTATGCAGTTAAAATTTTTAAAAGTGTTAGAGGAAAAGAATTCATGAAAGATAAAGAAGAAAAAGTAAAAGCTATCATGAAAAAAGAATTAGAAGGATTTTGTAAGCCAGAATTTTTAGTATATAACGAAAATGGAGAATTTAGTGGTTATGCCATGAATTATCATGAAAATAAAGGTGATGTGTCAGATTTATGTTATAAATTTGGAGATGAATATACATTAGACCAAAAAATCGAATATTTATTAAAAGTTGAAGAATTAATCAAAAAAGCTCATGAAAGAGGTTTCGTATTAAATGATGTTGCTATCTGGAACTTCTTAATTACAGATTCTAACAAAGTAATGGGTATTGACACTGATAATTTTCAATTTGATGAATATAAAACTGATACTAATGTAGATTTATATTTACCTTATTATCAAGGATTATGTAATACGGAAGGTCATACAGTCGACTCAGATAAATTCTCATTTGCATTATTCGCGCTTAGAGCATTAATGCAAAGACCATTTAATAATGAATATGTGACTTATTATGATAAAAATTCAAATTATTTATTAAATAGTTTTTTAAGATTTGATGTTAATGAAGAAGTAAAAGATGAATTTAGAAATTTAATGAGTTCTAACCCAGAAAAAGAATGGATTGGAAAAACATTAGAAAAAGTATCCTCATCAACAAGAAAATACTTATAATGTCAGTATTGTTTAAAAAAAAGACTCTTCATTATGATATGATGAAATTAAAACTTTTTTTAGGGGGTAGTTTATGTTAGATAAAAAAGATTTATCTTTATATACACAAATAGGAAGTGGAGTAGAAGGAATAGTTTATGATATAGGAAACAATAATGTTGCAAAAATATTTAATAAACTAGACTTAGATAAAATGGAAAAGATTTATGAATTAAAAAATTTAAAAATAAATAATTTTATTTTTCCAAAAGAAATAATAATTAATGATGGTTTACCAGTAGGTTATACTATGGAAAAAATTAATGAATTAAAAACTTTAAAAAAAGAAATGTTCTTTTTATCAATAAATGAAAAAATGAAATATTTAAAAAAATTAGAAAATAATATGAAAAAAGCTCACCAAAATGATATTGTTATAGTTGATTTTAATTATGATAATTTTATACTTAGTAATAATGAATTATTAATGGTAGACACTGATAATTATACATATAAAAAATATCCTACAAACATATATCCAAAACTTTACGATTTTTATGCTTATAAAGTTGAAAATAAAGTAACACCAAATTTAGACAAATTTATTTTTACACTTAAATTGCTAGATAGCGCTTTCGATAAACCTGTTATTAGATACTTATATAATTTAGAAGATTATATTGAAAGATTACCAATAGATAAAGAAACTCAAGAATTTTTAAAAATGCAGCTTTCTGATAGCAAACAAAAAGAATATTTTAATAATTACTTTGAAAGTTTTAAATCAGAAACAAGAAGGTTAAAATTAAAATAATGAAAACAATTATAATTGATGATGTTTTTGAGTTTGATAAAATTGGAGAAGGTGCAGAAGGTGAAGTTTTTAAAATTGATGATGATACAGTATATAAATATTTAAAACATAGAAAAACAAGGGAAGATAAAATTAAAAAAATTAAATATTTAAAAAATATTGATTTAGAAAAATTCGTTCAAATAAAAGATATTGTTTCTGATGGTTATGTAGAAATAGGTTATACAATGAAATTGGTAAAAACAAATAGTTTCATTAATGTAAAAAAGGCATTAAATGATGAAATATCCTTAAATGAAAAAATCGAATATATTAAAGATATTGAGAATACAATAAAAGAAGCACATAATAAGGGGATTGTATTAGTAGATATGTTTTATCATAATTTTCTTATAAATGAAAATAATAAAGTAATAGGGATAGATATTGATAACTTTCAAATAAATGGATTTAAAAATAATTTTAAGCCGGTTTATTTCTTAAAATATTATAATAATAAAATTAATAATGATGTAATTACAAAAGATCTAGATATTGTATCGAATGTATTATTTATGCTTCATAAGATATCTATGCCATCTTTTGATATGGGAAGAGTAAATAATTATGTACAAGGGGATAAAATTATTGAAGAATACATAAAAAAGCTTAATATTTCAAAAGAACTTTGTGAATTATTAATTGAAATAGTAAGCGATTCAGAAAATAAACCTTATTTAGGAAATTATATAGATGAATTAAAATCAGATAGTGAGTTTATATATTTTAAAAAAAGATAATAATATTGTTATCTTTTTTATTTGTGTAAAATTTGACAAGATTGAAAATTTTGATATAATAAATGAAACATTTGGGGGTACGGTTATGGAAGAAGTAAAAATAACACATAAAATGGAAAAAGAATTTGTTGTGTTAGGTGTAGGAAGTGAAGGTGTAGTTTATAAATATAAAAACCAAGCTATAAAAATGTTTAAATCTGGTTTAATTAATAATAATAAACTACAAAAAATAAAATTACTTCATAATATGGATTTAGAAGATTTTCAATTACCTAAAAAATTGTATTTAAATAAAGTTTATAAACCTGTATCTTATTCAATGGATTATGTTGATTCTGATAAAACAGTTCAATGTGTTTTACAATCTAGTAGATTGTCATTTAGACAAAAAATAGTTTATTTAGAAAAAGTGGAATATTTAGTTAAAAATGCACATTATAATAATATTGTATTAAATGATCTTAATTTGTTTAATTTTCTAGTTGATGAAAATGATACAGTAAAAGTTATAGATACAGATAACTTCAAAGTGAAAGAATATGAAAGTGATATAAATCCAAGTTTTTTTACAGACCTATATAATAATAATATAGGAACAAAAATATCAGAAAATACAGACAAATTCTCACTTACATTACATTTTTTTAAGGATTTAATTAACATAAGAGATGTAGATGAACAAAAATTATTAGATGATTACAACTATATTGAAGAATTAATTAATAGGGTAGATGCACCAAACGAGTTTAAAGATTTTCTATATCAGCAATTATTTGGAAAAAAACGCATGAGATTTCCAGCAGAATATTTTGAAATGATATCTAATGATAATGAACAATTCCTAAAACTTAAATAGTATGATATAATTATTCTAGGTGAATAATATATGGATGAAAAATTTATAGTAAAAACTAAAAAATTTAATACATGGATAAGATCAGAATTAAGATTTTTACCTGAAGGAATAAGCATTGTAAATGAATATAAAAGTATATTAATCAAATATAATGAATTGACAGGATTAAATTTAGATGATAATTTGTTTTTAACTTTAGTATATACAAAAATGACACCATCTGGTAAATTCTTTGGTAATGAACAAATTGAATGTAATGAAACAATTATAAAAGAAATAAAAAAAAGAACAAAAACAAAAATAACAAAAGTACAAAATCCTAAAAATGGACTATTAAGAGATAGTGTAATATTAGTAGGAAAATGTAGATATGGATTTAATCAAGATGAGTATCAATTTTATTTAACACATAAAAAAATAATTTTAATATCACAAATTAATCAAATTGTCTTTAATTTAGCAAATATAGAAACGATTGAAAGAGGAGGACAATCAGGTATTAAAATATTATATGAACAAAAATTTCATGATATTTACGCACTAAATGTTGATCAATTAATTCAATCGATAGAACAAGCAAAAGTTTATGCAAATAACTATGATGATAATGTTAATTTAGAAGAATTTACTAAAAAATCAAAAAAAGAAATTAAACCAAAATATTTGTTTATAGTATTAGGTATTATTATAATATTTATTTTATATATTTTATATAATCTTATTTAAAAAAAGTAGTAGAAATACTACTTTTATAATGTTATAATTAAATTGGTGATAGAATGAAAGATATAGAAATATTTTATGATAATACATGGTCTAAAGCTAGTATAACTTTTTTAGAATTAGGAATTAATATAATAAGTAATGTTAAAAACAAAATAATACCTTATGATGATATAAAAACGATTACAAAATGTGAAGATATTTTAAAAATAACATATGTAAAAAAAATTGATATTGATAGAAAAGAAATAGTTGTAGTTATAAAAGCACCAAATGAAGTAATAAATGTATTATCTGAAAAATTTGAAATAGTAGAAGAACAGAAAGAAACAATAGTTGTAAATTCTAATAAAGAAGAAGAAATCCATGTTAGACAGGTATCTCCATTTGTTAGATTAGTAAAATTATTATGTTTGGCTTTATGTATAATTTTTATAATTTTTGGTTTTAATATTAATAAAGATACAACTATATTTGGGCTTTACATTAATGGAAATAAATATGCTCCATTCATTATTTCGTTTGTTTTTGGAGTAATTTTCGTAATTTTAAGTTTACCTAAAGATAATAAAAATGTAAAAGAATGACAATTTCATTCTTTTTTTATGTCAATAATTTAGGAAAATGTCTCAAAATTTTTTAAACATTAACGGGAAAATATTCTCGTTTTTGTTTGTCATTTTATAACTTATTTGATTGATGTCAATAATAAACTCATTTCATTCGTGCTATGCATTATTGACAT
>JALERC010000009.1 GCA_022763805.1 Mycoplasmatota bacterium
TTATTATCTAATAATGCTGCCATGTATTTGTTTACATATTCTGTATAATTAAAGTCTTCCTTCATAACAGTAATATTAATACTTTTAAGTATTTCTAATAGATCAATAACTGCATTATTAAATATTTCTAATATATTAGAATTATCCATTCTATATAATAGTTTATTAATACCCAATGATTCATAAAAATCTTTATTTATTAAATATAATCTTTTATATTCTAATAGTTTATCTAGTTTTGTTTGATTGATTTCTATTTCTTGATTAGGTATTACAGGTATTTCTATTACTGATAATGATTTAATTGCTTCTTCAGTATAATTTAAATATAGTAATAATTCTTTTTTGATATTATTAATCTTTTCATGATTATTTTCTTTTTCTAAAAATGGTATTGCTTTTATTACTAAATTAACTCTCGCTAATATATCTTCATAGTTATTTTTCATCTATAGTATCCTTTTTTAACAATTCTTCTAATTTTTTTATTGCTTCTTCTTCTAGTTTTTTTAGTTCTTCTAATTTATCAATACCTTTAGTTTTTAAATTTCTAACTATATCATCTTTCACAAAAATTACCCCTATCTATTACTTTTATTATATCATATATTATTACGATTAATTAAACATTTTATATTTTTATTATCATCAATTAAAACATTATATAAAACAATTCCTCCAACCATAATTCCACCTGATTTTTTAACTAATTCTTCGGAAGCATAATAAGTACCTCCTGTAGCATATACATCGTCTACAAATAGGCATTTTTTATTCTTTAAATCTATATTAGGTATTTCTAATGTTGTATTAGAGTATTCTGTTTTATAATTAACAGTATAACTTACATTTTCTTTAGGTAATTTTCCTTCTTTTCTTAATGGGATCATTGGCACTTTTAATTTCAAAGCAAGTGCTGATGCCCAAATAAAACCTCGAGCATCTGGAGCTATTATATAATCTACTTCAGTATCTACTAATTTTTTTAATGAATTTATTGTATGATTAAAACACTTATAATCAGTTATTGTTGGTGTAAAGTCAATAAATTCTATTCCATCTATTGGAAAATTCTTATTTTTAATATATTTTAACATATTATTCCCCTTTTAATTCTGTTTCTACTTTAAATGTAGAATTACTATAATCAATTGTTACATAACTTCCATTTATTATTGTAAATGTAGGTTTTACATGTCCTATATCTGCTTCATGAATAATAATTTTATCCTTTAATACATGTTTATAAGCATCTATATAAGACATATCTAAAAATGAATTAGGATACTTAACCCTTCCGAATATAAAAGCCTTCGAGTATTCAAACCAACCAGCATTTTCAAATTGCCATAATGTTCTTAAAACATCTTCTGAAGTCATAGAAAAAATATCAAAATACCATATTATTCCATCTTCTTTGTATCGTTCTATAAATTCTTTTGTATAATCAAAACTAGTACCTACAATGTTTTTTAGAACATCCAAACATCCTCCTATAATTCGTCCTTTAATATGTACATCATTATCACATTTAACATTGACTTTAGTATCTAAATTATATCCATCAATATCTCCTTTTTCTTTTTCATACATATTAAAATTTTCTTGTATTACAAGATTACCTTTCATAAACTCGATATTATTCTTTAAAGACTGATGCAAATTAGTCATATCAAAACTTCCTGCATTACCTGCATATATGGTTGCTATATCAAGTTTTGTTGTAACTACATAAAGCAAATTAGTAATATCCGAGTATCCTTGGTACCACTTAATATTTTCTTTAATTAAATCAAAATCAAGAAGTGGTAATATTTCCATCATCAAATCTCCACCACTTGCTGCTAATATCATTTTTACATTATCATTTTTAATTAAATCATTTAACTCTTTAACTCTAATTTCTTTAGAACTTGACACTATCCCATTTTTTCTAACATTATTTGTTTCAATAATTCTAAATTCTTTTTTTAAATTATTGAGTGATTTATCAAATGATTCTTCTTTATGTTTTATTCCTTGTGAAGGTGCTGTTATACCAATTAAATCACCTTTTTTTAAAAACTTTGGATATATCATATTTCCTCCTTTATTAAAAAAATACCTTAGCGGTATTCAATTATTTCTTTTTACTTTCTTCATCATCTTCTAATAAAATTTTTTTATGTTTTTTTAAATTATTAATTCTATCTAGATTATAATTTTTTAATATTTTTTCCATTACATCTTGTTTAAAACGTAATTTATCAGCAGCTAATTGCTTTTGTGATTCTAGAATTTCATTTTTCTTTTTTTCTGTTAATGCCATAATTATCTACCTCATTTTAATTATAACATAATATTATCTTTTTTGTAATACCTTCTATTAATTAGGTAATTATTGTTTAAATTAACGTTCAATATAATTATAACTTGCAGATCTTATTAGTCTATTCATAATAGCTATTCCAAGTCCTTCTTTTTTTACTCCCATAATTACTACCTTTTTTTTGTTATGTTTATCTACTTCTCTAAGTAATCTAAAAATATTATGTGATATTTCCTCATAATCATTAAAATTACCATAACTTAAATATTCTATATCTCTAAATTTATTTTTTAATTCATTACAACCTATAATTATTGTGTCTTTATTGCTATTTTCTTTTACTAAATCTTCTAATTTATTTATGTCATTAGAATACACTAACAAACACTCTGTATTTGGAGCATAATGTTTATATTTCATTCCTGGACTTTCTACTACTCCTGTTGCTTTTTTAAAAATATTATCACTTATTTTACATGTTCCGACTACGTTAATAATATCTTCTGGAGTGATTGCTCCTGGTCTTAAAATTGTGGGTATATCATCTATTACTTTTACAACTGTAGATTCAACTCCTACTTTGGTTTCACCACCATCAATAATATAACTTACTTTATTATTAAACTCATTAAATATATCACATACTCTAGTACCACTAGGTTTACCAGATAAATTGGCACTAGGTGCTGCTATAGGACATTTTGATAATTTTATTAAATCATGGGCTATAATATTGTCTGGCATACGTATTCCTACAGTATCTAAATTAGCACTTACATTATTTGGTATTATACTTTTTTTCTTTAAAATAAGTGTGAAAGGTCCTGGCATAAAAGCATCCATTAATCTTTGCTCAATTAAAGATGGTTTTTCAATAATATTATCTAAATTATCAAAATCGCTAATATGAACAATTAATGGATTATCATTAGCTCTTCCTTTTTGAACAAAAATTTCATCAACAGCTTTACTATTTGTTGCATCAGCACCAATTCCATAAACTGTTTCTGTTGGAAATATTACTAATTCTCCATTTCTTATAGCATCTGCTGCTTCTTTCATTTCTTCTATATTGATTTCTTTAGTAAAATCTAATATTTTAGTCATTATTTATCACCTCTTATTTTAATTTTAGTTTTAAATATCTTTTTTTCTTCTTTTGTCATATATTTATTTGTATCTAATATATATTCATTTTCTTTTCCTTTTACTAATTTAGCATTCATATTTTTACATATTTTTTTAAGTACTTTCAATTCTTCTTTCATAGTGCCTCCTTTTCTTAGTATTATAACACAAATTAAAAGATATTGATAAATTTCAATATCTATTTAACTATTTTAGCCTCTATAACTGTTTCTTTCATTGCGTTTGCAGTAATGAATTGATTTATACCATCTATTACTAAAAATATTCCAATTAACCTAAAAATAAGTTTTATTGAATCAAATGGATTAAAGAATAAAAATAATCCAAATAAAAGCATAATAATTGATGTAATAAAAATATTATTCCACTTAGCATATCCATTATTTTTAAGTGAAAATGCTTCTACCATTTTAGTTATGGCATCTACTATAATTATTACTCCTACAACTATTGGTATAAATGATATAAATGCTTCAGGATTAATTACTACGTATGATCCTAATAATAAAGCAAGAATACCAAGTACCAAATTAAATTTAGATATTTGTGTTCCCTTAGAATTTATAAAAATAAATATTTGGTTAACTCCAAATGCTAAAATTAAAAATCCTATAACATAACAAATAATATTAGATATAGATGCTGGACTAATTATCATAAATATTCCTAGTAATATATATATAATGGCTGTTATAAACATTGTTTTTTTCATATTTCCTCCTTATGTTAATGGTGCTATTAATCTTAAAATTTCACCAATAAATAATTTTATTTTACTATATTGTTTAACATTTTGTTTAGTTATTTTTATAGATTTATTAATTGTATTTAAAAAATCTTTTTTCATTTCATTAATTGTTTTGGATTTATATAAATAAATACCATCTTCAAAATTTAAATATAAACTTCTAAAATCCAAATTAAATGTACCAATAGTTGCAATTTCATCATCACTAATAAACATTTTAGCATGAATAAACCCACTTTTATACTCATATATTTCAATACCATCATTTATAAGTTCTTCATAATGAACTCGTGCAAGCATATATACATATTTTTTATCTGGTATATGTGGTAGTAATATTTTTACTTTTACTCCCCTATTAGCAGCATATTTTAAAGCATTTAACAATTCATAATCAAGAACTAAATAAGGTGTTGTAATATATAGATATTTACTAGCTCTAGATATAATATCCATATATACTTGTTTTCCAATATTTTTTTTATTATATGGATTATCATAATAAGGCATTATATAACCATCACTATCTACTTTATGTTCTATCTTATAATTTAAAAAATTTTCATTATTAACTTTTCCTGTATTCCATAATGTTAAAAACATTTGTGTAAGACTATTAACTGCTTCACCTTCAATACGTATTGCTGTATCTTTCCAGTGACCATAGCATTCTTTTTTATTAATATATTCATCACTTAAATTTACTCCTCCAGTATATCCTATAATTCCATCTATGACAACTATTTTTCTATGATCTCTATTATTATGATAAGTAGAAATTATAGCCTTTATAGGATTAAATATATGGCATTTTATTCCATAACTTTCTAATTCTTTAGGATAATTGTAAGGAAGTAACATAATTGAACACATTCCATCATACATAACTCTTACTTCAACACCAGATTTAACTTTTTCTTTTAAGATTTCTAAAATGCTATTCCACATTTCACCTTTACTTATTATAAAATATTCTAAAAATATAAAATGTTTTGCTTTTTTTAAATCTTCAAGTAATTTAACATATTTATCTTCCCCTAATGGAAAATATTCTTGTTTTGTATTTTCGTAAATTATAAAACCATTACTATTCATATAATTTACAAAACCTTTTGTTCTATCATCTGTAAAATTAATTTCTTTTTGTTTTAGATTTCGCATTGATTTTTCTTCATTTTGTTTTACTTGTTTTCCTATTAATTTTGGTATTAATTGAAAATTTAAAATAATATATAATAATGTACCAAAAATAGGTATAGCTAAAATTGGAATTATCCATGCCATTTTAAAGTCTGGATTAGATTCACTATTAAGTATACTAATTATGACTAAAAAGGATAATATGGTAGATAAAATCCACAAATAAGGTATATATTCATAATACCATATAAAGAATGAAAAAAGAATTATTAATTGAACCAATAAAGATGTAATAAATATTGTAGTTCTTCCAAATATTAATTTAAAGAAAAATTTAAATATTTTCATTATACTCTTATTTTAATTATTATTAAATTATTATGTTTCTTTAATATAGATACTGGTATATTTGGAGTAACTTCACCATTTAATGCTTTATTCAATATTTCTACTTTATCTTTAGTATTTACAAGTAATATGACACACTTAGCATTCATTATAGCATCTACACCAACTGTTATAGCCTTTTTAGGTACTTCTGAGATACTATTAAAAAATCTTTTATTAGCTTCTATTGTTGATTTTTTTAAATCAACTACGTGAGTCTTATGAGTAAATTTTGTATCGGGTTCATTAAATCCTATATGACCGTTATTACCGATACCTAATATTTGAATATCAATAGGTCCAATTTCATCAATTAAATTATCATATCTTTTACATTCTTCTTCTAAATTTTTTGCAGTTCCTTTTGGTATATTAATATTATTTTCTTTAATATTTACATAATTAAATAGATTTTCCCTCATAAAATAATCATAACTTTGAGGATTATTTTTATCTAATCCTATATATTCATCAAGGTTAATTGTTTTTATATTTTTAAAATCAATCTCACCTAATTCAAATTTCTCTTTTAAAATTTGATATGTACCTATTGGAGTAGATCCTGTTGCAAGGCCTAAAACACTTTTAGGATTTAAAAGCATCTGTGCAACAATTATATTTGCACATTTTTTTGATAATTCTTCATAGTTTTCCACTTCATATATTCTCATTCTATCACCATATATATTATATCAAATTTTTAGATATTTTTGTAATAATATCACTATCGTATTTTTTTATTTTTTCTATAGTATTACTTTCTACTGGAAGACCTAATAATATTTTTTTGTAATCCTCATAAGTACATTTTTTAACTATTTTATTATATTTATCAATTCTATCTATATCTTTATAAAATTCTTTTAATAAACTTTCACCAGAATTATTGTAATATCTTGTAATTTCCTTTACTATTTCATTTTTATTATTAATATTTAAATAATTCATAGCATTAATTTTTCCTTCAACAATAGCATTATATTCGGTTACAAATTTATAGTACTCAAGTAAGTATAAAAAGTAACTATCTTTTTGTAGTTTAAAAGCATACTTAAATAATTCTTTTTCAGGAGAATTAAATATATTATGGCTAATTTTTGATTGTTTAACATGTGTTAATTCATGATAGATAAAGTATATTATGTCATTATATTTATATTTTGGATTTCTTGCTCTTTCATAATTGAATAATATAATTTTATTATTTGAGTTATATCCAGCAATATAAGGAACTTTCTGTTCACTGTTATTTATAAATTTAATATCTTTTAGATAATTTTTTAAATCATTATTATATATATAATCACTAGCTATATCTATAATTATTTTTTCATATTTCATATTGACCTCTTAATTTCATTGTAGTAATTTTTATCTTTTATTATAATTTTATTATGTGTTTCTTTATTTATATTAAGACCTAATAATAATTTTTTTGAATCATCATATTTACATTTTTCATTTATTTTTTTATAAATATTTAACGCATTTAAATCTTTATAAAAGTCATATAATAAAGACCTATTATTATGTGGATAATAGTATAAAATATTATTATATATTTCATTTAAAATATTTTCCTTAGTATATTCCATAGTATTAATTTTTCCTTCGATTGTTGCATTATATTCTGATAAAAATTTTTCATAATTTTCTATGTAATAATAATAATATTCTTTAAAAACTTGTTCATCATATCTTAATAAAGTTTTTTCTATACTCGGTATAAGATTATTTAATATTTTATTTTGTTTAACATGAACTAGTTCATGATACATAAAATAAATTATATTTATATAATTATTTTCTTTTAATGCTTTTTCTAAATTATATAGTATTATTTTACTTTCAAAATTATATCCTGCAATATATGGTATAGTTTTATTATTATCATTTATAAAAATAATATCTTTGATGTATTTCTTTAAATTATTTTTATTAATATAATCGTTAGCAATACTTAATAATTCATTTTTCATATATTTTTACTCACGTAATATAAAGTATTAGGGTCATATTCTTTTATTTTTATTTTAGTATTTTCTTCTATTAGTAAACCTAATAATATTTTTTTTGAATCTTCATAATTACATTCTTTTATTATGTTTTTAAGTATTAATAAATCATTTTTATCTTTGTAAATTTTAAACAATGATTCATTATCATAATAGAAATTAATGTTATCATAAATTGAATCAGATAAATCATAATCGCTATTATTCATAGCGTTAATACAAGATTCTATTCTAGCATTATATTCAATAACAAATTTATCATGATTTTTCATATAATATGTATAATCATTCTCAACTAAGTTAAAGTCATATTCATATAATTTTTTTTCTGGATTATTTTCTTCTATTCTAATTTTATTTTGTTTAACATGTGTTAGTTCATGATACATTAATATCTTAGAATTTAACGCATATAACTCATCTTTATTTATTCTATCAAAATTAAATTCTATAAATTTATCTTCAAAATTATAAAATGCTATATAATTTTTATTTAATATTGTATTTTTTTCATTAACAAATCTTATTTCTTTTAAATAGTTATTCAAATTATGTTTTTTAACATACTCTAAAGCTATATCGTATAATTCATTTATCATAAGTCCTCCTATAATACATATTTTTTTATATCATTATATATTGGATTATCGTTTGTTAAAATTTTTTTATATGTATTTTTTTCTATTGGTAAACCTAATAATAATTTTTTTGTTTCGTCATAATTACATTCAGAAGTTATTTCATAAAATTTTTTAAGTTTATGTCTTGCCTTATATAATTCATATAATTTATTTTGTTCATAATCAACATAATAATTATTTATATGATTGTATAAACAATTATTCAATTCAATATTTAAATAATTGCACGTATTTATAATTCCTTCAATATCTGCATTATATTCTATACTCATACAATTATAATATAATTCGTATATTTTATGTTGCCAATTTACTAAATTATATTCATAATCATATAATTGTTTTTCTATTGTAAAGATATTTTCTTTTCTAATTTTATTTTGTTTAACATGTGTTAATTCATGATACATATAATATACTAAATCTAAAAATTGATCATAACTTTTAAGTGCACTTTCTAAATTATAAAATATTTGTCTAGTTTTACTAGAGTATGATGCTACTACATATTCTGGAAGTATTGTATTTTGACTCTTTAAAAATTTTATATCCTCTATATAATTTTCTAAATTATTTTTTTTTATATAATTGTTTGCAATACTTAATAATTCATTTTGATAATTCATGTTCTCACCTCAATATTAATATAATATAAAAAATTTAATAGATATATTTTTAAAGTACATATTTAATTATATTTTTGTGCTTCATCTATATTATATAATGTTTCTTTAGTACTTGCTATATATCCTTAAACATATGGTGTTAGATAATACTAATTTGTAACAAATTTTATATCATTTACATATTCATATATAATACATCCACCTTTAGTTGGTGTATATTGTATCATAAATAATAAAAAAAGTATAATTATTATACTTTTTTGTACATATCTTCAAATTCGTTTTCTATTTCATTTACTATTGCTTTATATTTTTCATAGAATTTTTCTGGTTTATTATTAGAGTTTATTGTTAAATGTTTTAAATCATCAATTAAATAAAGTATTGTAATTGCTTTTTGTCTTATAGTATTATTATTACCATATTTATATATTTGGAATATATCATCATATTCAACTCTTAATAATTGATATAATTCTAATTCATCATAATAAGTTTCAATGCATGCTATAGCATTATCTTCAGAATACTTTGTTTCCATTAAATCACAATATTTATTTGTTAAATTATCTTTTTTAATTGATGTTATTTGTTCAATATACTCTCTTGTAATTTTTTTATCTTTAGCACGTTTCCAAACTTTATATTCATTTTCTAAGGCCTCCATATAATAAAATGATAAACCTTTTAATTTATAAAATATCATGTCATTATAATCAGGATGATAAGGAACATCTTTATATGATTTATATTGTGTTTTATATAAAATTATTGAATATCCAGAAATAGCTAAGGCTATAAGTGTTATTAATACTGGTAATATGTATTTTTTCATTTTATCACCTTTTCTAATTCTTGTTCGTGCTTAATAGATCTTTTATATAGTTTATCTAATTGTTTTTTAAATGTTTCTTGATCATTTCCTATTAATTCTTTTAATTCGTATAATTCATATAAATCATTTATTAATAATGAAGCCTTTACAGAAAAAGCATCTTCTTTTCTTTTCCCAACATAGTATGCTAATTCATCAATATTATATTTAGCATATTTTAAATATAATCTAGCATTATCATCATTACCTTTTCCCCAGTTTAATGATTCTTTTTCTAATGCGTTATATAATACGCCTTGTGTTCCTTTTATCATATAGACTAAATCTCTATCATTTTCCATTTTGTTATAGTTTTTAATATTAACTTTTTTATTTACTAAATAAAATAGTAGTAATGATAATATTAATAATATAATTGGTAAAATATATTTCTTCATAAATTCTCTCCTAATAATAATATTTTTCTGGTATATTTAATTTCCCATATATTACATTTATTTTTTTTACTGTTTGATCATAATATTGTTTATAGTCTTTAAATGATGTTGGTTCATACATCAATAAATAATAAACTTCTGTATATAATTCACTTAATAATTCTTTTTCTAATCCTTCCTCTAATGATTCATAATACTCATTAAATTTATCAGATTCCTTGTTTGTGTCATCAATTATTCCGTTTTTCTTATTAGCTTCTATAATACATTTTGTAAGATTATTAATCGTAACATTTTTATCGTATTCCTTACAACTTTTAATATTAATATCTTTATACATTAACTGTTTGTTAATTTTTTGTGTTGACGAACCAAGCATTTGATATGCTTTGTAATAATAATCTGCTTCCCTCATCATTGTTTTAATTGGTTTAATTATTTCATGATGTTTAAAATTATTAATATTAATAAAAAACAATATAAAAATTAATACTATGGGTATAATTAAATATTTTATATATTTCATGTTCTATCTCCTTATTAATAATTATATCAAAAAAAAGAGTTAAAATAAACTCTTTTACTTTGATAAACTTTTAAGTCTTTTAATTACTTTTTTTTCTATTCTAGAAATATATGATTGGCTTATTCCTAATTTTTCTGCTACTTCTTTTTGAGTATATTCTAAACTATTATATAATCCATATCTTAAAATCATTATTAACTTATCTCTTTCTTTTAATTTATCCAATTCTTTGTACAATAATTTTTCTAATTCTTTATCTTCAATTTTTTTTGTTACATTGTCTTTTTCTGTTCCTAGTATATCTTCTAGATGTAATTCATTTCCTTCTTGATCATAGCTTAATGAATCTTCAAAACTAATTTCTGTTCTTCTTTTTTTATTTTTTCTTAAATACATTAGTATTTCATTATCTATACATCGTGATGCATATGTTGCTAATTTAATATTTTTATCTAATTTGTAAGTATTAACACCTTTAATAAGTCCAATAGTACCTATACTTACTAAATCTTCTAAGTCTATCATAGTATTATCATATTTTTTTGATAAAAATACTACTAATCTTAAATTGTGTTCTATAAGTATTTCTCTTGCTATTTTATCACCTTTCATACTTAATTGAACATATTTTATTTCATCCTCTTTTGTCAATGGTTCTGGTAGTTTATCAAGACTTCCTACAAAGTAAATTGTATTTGTCATATTCCCTCCATTATATTTGGATTTAATAACATATCTACATCATTTTCTATAATCCCTAGTAAAACTTTTTTTACAATTCTCCCATCTAGTATTATATAGTCTGGCTTTATTACTTTTAATAGTCCAATATTATCTATAGTTTTGTATGGTACATAGAAAAATTTATTAATTTCTATATATTTTTTATTTATTAATACTATTGGAATATTATTATATTGTAATGTATTACCAGTATCTAAATATCCTTTAACTATAATATATTTTTTGTTGTATTTTATTATTACATTATAATATAGTTTTTTTCGAGTATTTATTATGTATAGTAATAATACTAGAGGAATACTATTTATTCCTTTATAGAGTCCTAAAATGGTTAAATAACTAATGATACTTCTAAAACTTTTAAATGTTACTATAAGCATTGCAATATCAAATATATACTTAATAAATATTCGATAACTTCCTATTACACTACCAAGTAATATATACTTAAATTTAACCTTACAATTTAATGTATATGAAATTACTTTCAATATTATTACATTAAATATTAAGTTTTTTAAAATTATCAAAAGCATCACCTATTTTATTATAAAAAAAAGACACAGAAATCTGTGTCGAAATAAGTCCTAGAAACCTCTTTTTCTTAAACTTGAGAAAAAATCTGAATCATCATCATCATTTGTTTCTGGTTCTTCTTCTAATGTTTCAATAACATCTGGTTGTGGATATGTACGACGTTGTTGTTGAGCTTGTTTCTTTTGTTCATCTTCAAAACCAGTCGCAATTACAGTAACAATTATTTCATCATTTAAATTTTCATTAATAACTGCACCAAAAATTGTATTGATATCTGTATTTGCACTTGTTCTAATAACTTCTGCTGCTTCTTCAACTTCAAATAATGTAAGATTAGAACCACCTGTAACATTTATAATAGCATCAGTAGCACCATTAATACTAGTTTCTAAAAGTGGACTTGATACAGCTTGACGAGCAGCTTCTGTTGCTCTTCCTTCACCTACACCAATACCAATTCCGATAAGTGCATTTCCTCTTTTTTCCATTACTGTTTTAACATCTGCAAAGTCTAAGTTGATTAACCCAGCTACAGCGATAAGATCTGAAATTGATTGAACCCCTCTTCTAAGAACGTTATCAACTTCTTTAAATGATTCTAATAAAGGTGTTGTTTTATCGATAATATCTCTTAATCTATCATTTGGTATAACAATTAAAGTATCAACATGTTTTTTTAATTCAGCAAGACCAGCATTTGCATGTTCCATTCTCTTTCTACCCTCAAATGAGAAAGGTTTAGTAACAATACCAACAGTTAAGGCACCCATTTGTTGTGCAATATCAGCGATAACTGGAGCAGCACCTGTTCCAGTACCACCACCCATACCACAAGTAACGAATACCATGTCAGCTCCCTCTAAAGCTTTTTCAATTTCCGCTTTACTTTCGATAGCTGCTTCTTTACCAATTGTTGGGTTAGCACCTGCACCAAGACCATTAGTTAATTTCTCACCAATTTGGATTTTTACTGCTGCTTTTGAATTATTTAATACTTGAAGATCAGTATTTGCTACTATGAATTCTACACCTTGTACACCAGATTCTATCATACGATTTACAGCGTTATTTCCGCCTCCACCTACACCTATAACCTTTATTTTTGCTAATTGATCCATTTCTAAACCAAACATAAATTATCCTCCTTATATGCTTCTATTCTCCAAAAAAGTAACCAACAACTTTATTTAACATTGAGTCACTTGAAATATTAGCTGTGTTTTTGTTAACTGATGATAAGTTATCTTGATCCTCTTCACTTATCATCGAATATTCTTTTCCTTTAAGTTTTAACTTATTAATAAAATAAATAATGTTACCTACCGCTGCTGAGTTTTGATTGTTTCTTAGTCCTACCATTGTAACACTACCAACACTTGCTTTTTTCCCTAGTTTATCTTTAATAAGCATATCAAAACGATAAGCATTAGTAGCCCCACCAGTAAACATTACATAATCTAATTGTTTTCCTGATAAAGACGTGATTTCCTTAACAATTAATTCAAGTAATTGACAATATCTCTTACTTACTAATGCTGAAACTTCAGCTTGATTAATTCTAATTTTTTTAGAATCTTTATTAACCACATCGTAAAAATCATTTTTACTTGCATATTTAGTATGACAAACAGCAAATCTTTCTTTTACGATTCTAGCTTTATCTAAAGTTAAATTATAGGCTTTAGCAATATTATCATCAATTGCAGAACTTCCTATAGGAATAATACTATTCTTTACGATTGTTCCTTTATTATATAGCGCAACATTAATTGTTTCAGCACCAATATTAACAATAGAACCAACTTGAGAATCCATTTCTCTTGTTTTTAAAGCATTTATAGTTCCTATACTATTAATCATTATATCTACTACTTCTATCCCCATTGATTCAATAACTGAAAGTACTGAAATAATGTTTTTCTTTGGAGTAGAAACCATTATAGCTCTACTAGCTAATTTACTAGCTTTATGGCCTAATGGATTTTGCATTCCTTCTGCATCATCCAATCTAAAATCAATTGGGATAATAGTAACCATTTCTTTTTCAGGCGTAATTTTAGCCTTCATAGAAGATTGTAAAACCTTAACTATGTCATCACTACTTACTACATTGTTTTCATTAATAATTTTTACCTCGCCCTTTATAAATGTGAATTCTGCATTATTAGCTGGAACTGAAGCAATTACTTTATTAATTTTAATACCAAGTAAACTTTCAATTTCTTCCATAGCTTCTTTAATTGAAGCTTGCGCATCGTCCGCATTAACAATTAATCCCTTTTTTATTCCTTTAGACTTTACAGAAGATGTCGCCAATAAATTTAATTTGTTATTATGTAATTCACAAACAACTACTTTGATACTATCTGATCCAATATCGATGCTTGTATATACGTTTTTCAATAACATCATCTCCTATAATCTACAAACTAATTATACTATATATTTTAATAAAAGTAAAACAAAAAAAGACTATATAGTCTTAATTTTCCATTATTTTAAAGTATTCTCCAGAATTTAAATATAGTATTCCCTTCTTATTATTAAATTCTTTTATATATTTTAAATAATTATTTATATTACTACACTTTGATAAAGTAATATAAACATAATTACCATCTGACATAGTTAATAAGAATCTCTCTTTATCAACATTATCAGGATCATATTTAATTTCAGAAATATTATCTAATATATCAGGGTTAATTAAAGCAAACTTAGTTATCATCTTTTTATAAACTTTATTTGGAACTTGATTAATTAATGTTGGAACATCATAATTTCCAGAAAATGTAGTCCCATCTTTTAATACTATTTTACTAATATTAACATCATAAAATAGTAAAGGATTCTCTTCTATATCAATATATACTCTTGTAAAACAGGTCTTTTTAACTTTGGCTGTTTTAATTAATGGATTTTTTTCTAGTCTTTTTTCAATTTTTTTACATGAATTTTGAAAAGTACTTGGATAATCTTTTATTTTAGCAGTTTCAATAACCTCTAAATCAGTTAAATAATAATTATTTTTTATATATATATTTGTTATCTTAAAATTAGCTATTTCATAAACTGCCCCTATAATTATTAAGATAAAAGTTAAAAATAAAAATATATTAAAAAATTTAATTCTAATTTTTTTCTTAGTCCCTTTTTTCTTCTTTTTCATAAATTCTCCTATTAATCAACAAATTCTTGTTCTACTTTAAGTTCTATATCATATTCTTCTTTTACTTTATTCTGTATTTCTAAAATAAGTTTCTTAATATCATCACCTTTAGCATGACCAGCATTAATAATAAAATTAGCATGTTTAATAGATACCATAGCATCCCCTATTTTATGCCCTTTATAACCAATACTCTCAATTAATCTTCCAGCATAATCACCTTCTGGATTTCTAAATACAGAACCAGCTGAAGGATATTCTAATGGTTGAGATTCTAATCTTCTTAATTTTCTATCTCTAATAACATTAATAATTGCTTCTTTATCACCTTTATATAAAGATAATGTACAACTTAAACAAATATAGCCTTTATTTTTTTGTAAAAATGATGTTCTATAATGAAAATCTAATTCCTTATTTTTCATTATTTTTATTTCTAAATCAGGAGTTAAAACTTCCACTTCTTTTACAATATATCCCATATCACTTTTATAAGCACCAGCATTCATGAATATTGCCCCACCAACACTTCCAGGAATACCACTTGCAAATTCTAGTCCAGCCAATGAATTTCTAGCAGCTAAAAGAGATAATTTAATAAGTGAATAACCTGCTTCAGCATATATTTCCGTTCCATTAATTTTAACATCATTTAAATTATCTAATTTAATTAGTATTCCATCATATAATGAGTCACTAAAAATTAAATTAGATCCAAATCCTAAAATTTTATATTTTAAATTATTCTTTTTAATATAATTTAATAATTTAATTAAAGAATCTCTATTATCAGGAATTACTAAAAATCTTCCTAATCCTCCAGCTTTATATGTTGTATATTTTTTTAAATCTACGTATTCTTTTATTTCTCCTATATTTAATTTTTTTAAACTATTAATATCCATAATCATTTCCTATCTACCAAATTCTTGATGTTTTCATAAATTATAGTTGCAGAATCATCAATTTTAAGTTGTATTAAATTATTTTTCATTATTTTAATTCTTTCTTCATTATTAATAATTTTATCTATTTCTTCTACTAGTTTATTACTATCTAAATCTTTTTCTTCAATCAATGTACAAGCATCAATATTCTTCAAATCCAATGCATTTTTATATTGATGATTATTTGTTACATATGGACTAGGAATGATAATTGATGGAAGTCCAAGTGCTATAATTTCAGAAAGTGTACTAGCACCAGCCCTACTAATAATTAAATCTGTTCTTTTCATTAGTCTTGCAATATCATTTATAAATGGTACTACAAATACATTTTTTGGAAATTTATGTTTAATAACATCATCATACATATTTTTCCCTGTCACAAACATTATTTGATAATCTTTTTTTTCAAATAATTTCATAGTGTTTATTAAAAAATCATTCATTTTTGAAGACCCTAATGATCCCATTACAAATAATACTAATTTTTTATTATCATCCAAACCAAATTCTTTCTTATCACATGCTTTAATTTTAAGTGCATTTTCACTTACCGGATTACCTGAGAAAAATACTTTATCACTTGGAAGTTCTTTCATACTTGATTTAAACGATACAGCTATTTTATCACTATATTTAAATAATAGCTTGTTGCTAGTACCAAATACACTATTTTGTTCATGTATAAGAGTTTTGTAACCTAATTTTTTGGCTGCATAAATAACCGGAAATGTAACATATCCACCAGCACCTATTACAATATCAGGTTTAAATTCATTAATATATTTTTTACAATCACTATAACTTCTAATTAAACATTTAATTGCTTTAAAATTTTTTAGTATTTGTTTTCTATTTAATCCGTACATTTCAATACTTTTAAATGGTATACCTTTTTCAGGTATAATATCTTTTTCCATTCTATTATGTGTTCCAATATATAAGAATTCACTTTTTGGTTCACGTTCTTTTATTTTATTAATTATGGCAAGTGCAGGATAAATATGTCCTCCTGTACCACCAGCACTTATAATAACTCTCATATAATCACCTATTTAATTATATCATATTTAAACTATTTATAAAACTAATATAACTTTTCTTTTACCTTTAATCCTATACCTTATGTATGTTTTTTTGAATTAGCACTATAGAAAATATAATATTTTCCATTTTCATGTACTTAACTACTTCTATATATTCCTAAATTATCCCAATTATTAATCTTTTTTGAAGATTAAAGAATTTTTTTAGAATTAGTAAAAGCACACATTACCATTTCTTTAACACCATTATTATCATTATAAACACTTACCCTGCATCATTATTATCTAATACTAATTTATCCATAGCATAACAAAAGTGTTTTTAATTTCAAAATATTATATAGTAAAATATTTGCTAAGTCAAAAAAAGACCATGCGGTCTTTTTATAAAAACATCATAACTAATAATCCTGCTATTAAACAGTACATAGAAAATATCATTAACTTTCCATTTTTAACAGTATTTCTAAACCATATAGTTGCAATATATGTGAATATACCAGAAATAACAGCACCAATTATATAATAAACCCATAAAGTAGACGAGATAGACATCTCTAGTAAATCTTTAACACCTAATATCATTGTTGCAACACTTATTGGTAAATAAAGCATAAATGAAAAATTAAATGCATCTTCTCTTTTTAACCCTGAAAACATTCCTCCAACAATAGTTGATCCACTTCTACTAATACCTGGAAGTAAGGCTATCATTTGAAATATACCTATTTCTATAGCATCTTTTAATTTCATATCTTTTTTATCTTTCATTCCCTTAAAATCTTTAATAATGTATAAGAATAAAGCTGTAATAACAAGCATTAATCCAATTATTCTTATATCTTTTTCTAAAGATTTAAATAGATCAAGTTTTGAAACGATAATTCCCATAACACCTGCAGGAATTGTAGCTACTACTATATACCAACAATAATTATAATTTAATTTGTTTTCTTTACTTCTATCTTTTTTAAATAAATAAGTAAAAAAAGACTTAATAAGTTTGAAAATTTCTTTTCTAAAGAATATAAAAATTGCTATAAATGAACCAAAATTAGTAATAGTGGCAAATGTTTCATAATCTAGATTTAATGGAGATGAAGAAAATTTTTCAATTATTTTTTTAAATATTAAAATATGTCCACTACTAGAAACTGGAATAGGTTCAGTAATTCCTTGAATAAAACCAAGGAAAATATAAATTAACAAATTTTTCATTTTATCACCTATTTAATTATATCATATTATAAAATAAATATAAATAAAAAAAGACCATAAGTCTTTAACAATAATCTTGAATAAATTTAAATATATCTTCTGAAAATTCGATAAATTGATTTTTATAATTTTCAATATTTTCATAATCATCTATAAGAATAATAATATTGATACTTTTATTCGAATTAAATCCCTTTTCTTTACATAATCGTGTATATTTTAAAATTACTTCTTCATATCCGAATGAAAAGATGTTGTGATAGTTTAATACACTTTTAATTAAAATAAGCATTTTTTTAATATGTAATCTATTTAAAACAGTTTTTTCATTTTTTAAATCAAAAATCATTCTTTTATACTCAAATAATATATTTGGTAAATTATATACGTCATAATTTCTAATAGTTTGATATGATATTGGTTTAAAATAATCTTTTCCATATATTGTAGGATTTAAATTATATTTATATTTTTCATATATCATAACTTTTGTATTAACACTTACCATATCATTCTCTACTTCAAGCAAAGTATAAAAAGATGTACCTACATGAATTTTACCTATATTATCAAGTTCCTCATTACATTTACAAATTTTATTAATACTAAATTCTTTTAGAATAAAATATAAGTCTAAATCTGACCATCCTTCATGAATTAGATTTTTACCACCCGAACCACCTAACGTAATACTTAGAATATCATCTTTAAATATATCAAATGCTATATTTACAGATTTAATTAAGGTATTTAAATAATCAGTTGGAAAATTATCAAGTAATCCATTTTGTTCTAAAGTGTCTTTCACCAGATGTTCTAAATTCATATAATCCCCCTCGTAAACTATCATCTCTTCTTAATTAGTTATCTTATTATAAAAATATTATAAAGTCAATAAAAAAAGATTATAAAATAATCCTTTTTTGAAAACTCTCCTTTATCAAAGGAGTACCCTTACTATTTGTATCACCAGAGTGATCCCTTTCAAACTTTTCTAAACAATTAAAAATACATCTAAGTTGATCATGTGTTGGAAGATAGCCCTGATTATTTACGTCTTTTAAAATTTTATTAATATAAATATACATATCTAATTCTCTAGATTCAATTATATGCAAATAATTATGACTTGTGTTTCTAACAAGTATAGCACCGTTATTATATGTAAGTTTACCACCACGTTGTTTTTTTATTATGTGATGAAATGATAAAGATGATTCTTTATCAACAATAAATCCCATAAAATCACTATCCACAATATTAAAATTAATTATTAATTTTTTAGTTACATCTCTCAACTCTACCTCACCTACTTTAATTATACAATAAAAAAAGAAAAAAACTAGATAGATTTTTTCTTTAATTGGAGGTTTTTAATTTTATCTATTACAAATTTGATATCTTATTTAGATTTTCAAACATTTTAGAATTTTCAAAAGCAAAAACTATATAAAGTTCCCGCTCATTATAATTAACTAAATTATTCGGTATTCTCTCATTTACTTGTAAACCTGTCTCATAAGAATGTTTATATCATAATAAAAAAATAATTAGCAATTAAGATGCTAATTATCTATTTTTTTATAATATTTACCGTAGTATATATAATATGAATTACGTTTCTTACTAATACTTCCTTCACTATAATTTACTTTACTATCTTTTTGATATGGATTTTCCCTATTTTCAAAACGGAAGATTAATATATTAGAATTTGTTTCATTAGAAATAGCATCATATGCCTTAATTAATAAATTATCAATTTCTTCTTCATCATCTGAATCTTTTGTAATAATAAATTGATTTATTTTATAATTATAATTCTTTGAAAGTATTTCTTCATTTGGTTCACCTTTATGTTCACGATAGTATTCATCATATATAGAAATATTAAAATAACCATCGTTAGAATCTATCTTAGAATTAACTTTGTTTTCTATGTAATCTCTCATATGTTTGTCATAATCTTCTTGCCATACAAATGAAGCATAATCATCTAAAAAGTTATCACTAAAATGATAATGTCCAGTTACTTCAAAAGTACTATCCATATAACTTGTTTTTACAGTATATGAATATTCATTTTTTCTAATTACTTTAAAATCTCCATCACCATATTTATAATTCAAATAATTAACTATTCTTCTTCTTACATCTTTTTGAATATAATCAGGTTCATAATATGCATATATAGATAAACTTATTAATGATACTATCAATATTATAATACTTACTATTTTCTTATTCATTCTACCACCTATTATAATTATACCAAAATTATTTAATTGTATCTATTATTTTTTTTGTAATATTATCTTCATGATCTAGAATGAATTGTATATATATAATATTTTCATTATCTTTTATATAATAATCATAATAAATATAACCGTTTCCTTTTTTACCTATTATAACTATTGAATTATCATACTCTTTGATTTTTTTAATTTTATATTGTTTTATATCTTTTTTACTTATATCATCTTTTTTTATTAAAGTATAATTGTTTAAATACTTAATTGTAATAAATTTAATTAAGGAATTATTATAGTCTAAAGAACCTTTTTTTATATCATCAACAGTATAAATATTATTAGATATTCTTTTAAAATTAGAAGGTAATTTAATTGTATGATTATCATTTATTTTAATGGTTTTATAGTTAATATAATCAAGTTTATTATTAAATTTAATAATAAAACCAGTTATAAAAAGTATAAAAATCGATATCAATATAATAATATTAGTTTCATATTTTTTTCTATAAAAAATATAATTAGATATTAATAAAAAAGCATATGATATTAAAAAATTTTTAATAATACTTAATTTATATAATGAACTAAAAGTTTTAATAGAAAATAAATATTTTTCTTTTAATATTATTAGACTTGGAATAATTAAAAACATACTTATAAAAATACAAAATGAAGATATTAAAAATATATTTAAATATTCATGTTTAGTATTAGGTTTATATATTTGATATATAAAGTAAGGTATTAAAAATAAATATATTGAAATAGAATAATTAAAAAATACATAAGTTATTATATAAGGTATTATAGAAATTAATCCTATTAGAATTGCTATAACATTTTTTCGCATATAAAAACCTCCTTAACGAGGAGGTATTATATCATTTATTCAAAAATAATTCCACCACCAACTACTATGTCATCACTATAAAGTACTACTGACTGACCTTTAGTAATTGATTTTTGTGGTTCATCAAATATAATTTTCATGGTATTATTATCTAATAATTCAACACTACATTTTGCATTATTTGATCTATATCTAATTTTAGCTGTTATGTTTTTTGGAATTTCATCAACTAATAAATTAATATCTTTTGCTATTAAAGAATCTTTATATAATTCATTAATAGTACCTAATGTAATTTCGTTTTTCGTTTTATTAATATTAATAACATATAATGGTTGTTTAGCACTTATTCCAAGTCCTTTTCTTTGACCAACAGTATAATATATTATTCCTTTATGAGTTCCTAAAATATTTCCTTTAGAATCAACAAAATTACCTTTTATAGGTTTTATTTTTTTCTCTAAATATGATTTATAATCATCATTTGGTATAAAACATATTTCTTGACTATCTTTTTTTGTTGCAACAAATAAATCATGTTTTTTTGCAATTTCTCTAATTTCTTCTTTATCTTTAAAATCCTTTAACGGAAATACAATATATGGTAATACTTCTTTTTTAATACCATATAAAAAATATGTTTGATCCTTTTTATCTGCATTTGATTTTTTTAAATATCCATCTTCGACTCTAGCATAATGTCCTGTTGCTATATATTCACATTTTAGTTCTTTTGCTTTATCAAATAAAGCACCAAATTTTAAATATTTATTACATTGAACACAAGGATTAGGTGTCATACCGTTTTTGTAGTTTTCTATAAAGTTATTAATAACATACTTTTTAAAATAATCTTTTAAATCTATTACATGATGTTCAATACCTAATTTTTGGCATACTTTTTTTGCATCATCAACAGCACTACTTGATAAACATCCTTCATTTATATCATTAGAATCAAAAAGCACCATTGTAGCACCTACTACTTCATAACCTTGTTCTTGAAGTAATATTGCCGATACACTTGAATCTACTCCACCACTCATTCCAACTAAAATTCTTTTTTTCATTTAAATCACCACACTTATTATACAAAAAAATAGTAGCATTTGCTACTATTCTGATAATTCTTTTTTTAAACATTTTAAATTATTTTTTATAACTAATGCTATTAATACTATTGAAATATATAATAGAGATTTTATACTATGGTTTGATATTTTATATGCTACATATATTAAAATTATTAATAATAATGTATTAACCATACTAAATAATAAATCAAATATTATATAGCCTTTATTATTATTTGTTTCCACAATAAGACCTCCAATTTGAAACCATATAAGATATTACCACCAAGATAATATTTTGTCAAATTGAATTATCTAATTATATATGGATTAGATATTGTTCCATCACCAGAAATATAATTTACTGTTGGTTTTAAATTAATAACAGGTCTTATACCATAGTTACCACCTGATCCAACATAATTTAAGTAATCCCCAGAATAAGACATAAATACATTATTAGCCATATATGTCATTGGTGTCATAGTCCAATTATAAGTATTATTATTTAAATAAAAATAATTATTAGGTTCTGTATCATAATATCTTATTCCTGCAAAAGCATTTTCATCTGCTGAAAGCATCCCTACTTGCAAGTTTAAAATACTATTTTCATTACATACTAAACTAGGATTTGAGTTTCTAGCTTCATATCCTTTCATAATTCTATTTCCACCAGAAAAGAAGCTAGCATTATCCATATTAATATCATTACAGAATTTAGATTGTGTTGTGTAATTACTTATATCATCAATACTTTTATACCATTCATCTAAAATAGTTTTAGCATTACTATTCATATATTTTGCTCCATCAGTTGTACCATTTGTTGTTGAATATGATGTTGTAGCAATTGATTCATTTAATACTAATCTAATTGTTCCATCACCATTAATTCTAACTATTCTAAAAATCATATCTGATCCTTTTTCAATTTTTGTAGCTCCATCTTTTTCTACATTATAATAGTTATTATTTAAAAACCAAATATCATTAGGATGTTTTAATAATTTAACATAATTATTTGTAACGTTACCTCTAAAATAATATGTATCACCATCATTATCAGTACCTTTAACAAGACTGGCTTCATTTTGTTTTGAATTGTCAATCCCTGGTCGTGTTATTGGACTATTTAATACATTATTATTTTCAATTATTACTCTACTTAATTTATTTTCTTGATAAGTAGAAGTATTATCAATTAAAATAACATCATCATTAGGTCTTTCTACATATACTATATACTTATCATTTTTTAATTCGTATGTAACTTCACATTTATCATTTACATAAATATATCCTTCAGGAACTTCTCCTTTAATATCTAATTTTGGATTAATCTTGCCATTTTCTAATTTATATCTCATTGTTATTGGTTTTTGTTTTATTTGTTCTTGTAGACATTTTTTTTCAGCAACATTTGCATAACTTCTTGCCGTTGTTTTAAACGATTCTTTTTTTGATTCTGTAATTATTGTGTTTACCATTGGAACAGCAATTAAAGCTATTACACCGAGTATTATTATAATACAAAGTAATTCTATTAAAGTAAAACCTTTCTTCATTAAATCACCTATCCTACATATTCTATTTTATCATGTAGTTAATAATATTGACAACTATAATGTTTTTTTTTATAATTAAATTAAAGATTGTAGAGGATAGGAGGATTTACTACATTCTAGCGCCAGGACCTTTTACGGTCGACGAGGATAGCAGTTATCGAATAATTCGGCGGGTGCTGCTACGGATTCATGTGTTCGTTAAATATATATTTAAAAAGTAAAATAAACATTATAACAAAGATATATATTATACATATTATAGAATAGGAGTATATATATGTGCGGAATCATAGGATACGTTGGCAAAAATAATGCTTTAAACGTAATTATTGATGGTCTTGAAAGACTTGAATATAGAGGATATGATTCAGCAGGTATTGCTTATTTAAATAGTGACGGTTTATTAGATATCAAAAAAGAGAAAGGAAAAATTAAAAATTTAAAAGAAACATTAGATTTTGATATCAAATCTAGTTTAGGTATAGGACATACTAGATGGGCTACTCATGGGGAACCAAATTTTGTTAATAGTCATCCTCATAAAGTAGGTAAAATTACAATTGTTCATAATGGTATTATAGAAAATTATATGGAATTAAAACAAGAATTACTTAAATCGGGATATAGTTTTAAATCTAATACAGATACAGAGGTTGCTTGTGCACTTCTTGATAAGATTTATAATGAAACTAATAGTATTGAACATACAATTTCAATCTTTAGAAAAAAAGCTCGTGGTGCTTATGCTTTAGGTATTATTGTAGATGATGATTATAATCATTTATATGCTGTAAAAAAAGATAGTCCTTTAATTATTGCTTTAGGTGATAAGGAAAATTATATTGCATCAGATGTACCAGCTATTTTAAAATATACAAATAAGTATATTACTATTGAAGATGATGAATTTGCAAAAATTAGTAGTGATAAAGTTTTAGTTTATGATAATAATGCTGATTTAAAAAAATTTGAAGTTAAGACTTTTGCTGGTAATAGCAATGATGTTATGAAAAACGGATATGATCATTATATGTTAAAGGAAATATATGAACAACCTGAAGTTATTAAAAAAACTACATTGCCTATTATTGAAAAAGATCTTGATTCTTTAGTAAATAATATGCCAGATTTTAGTAAATATAAGAAGATTGATATAGTTGCTTGTGGTAGTGCTTATCATGCCGGTTTAGTTGGTAAAAATTTAATTGAAGAGTATGCAAATGTACCTGTTAATGTAGATATTGCTAGTGAATATAGATATAAAAAATTATTTATTGATAAAGATACATTAGTTATAGTTGTTTCACAATCAGGTGAAACTGCAGATACTCTTGCAGCACTTAATATAGCAAAAACTCATGGTTGTGATGTAATGGGTATAATTAATGTTGTTGAAAGTAGTATTGCTAGAAAATCAGATATTGTAATGTATACTAAAGCCGGTGCTGAAATAGCTGTAGCAACAACAAAGGCATATTCATGCCAAATTGCCCTACTTTCTTTAATAGCACTCAACATTGCATATAAAAATAAAGAAATTGATAAATCAAAAGCATTAGAAGTCTTAAAAAGTATAAGATGTTTACCTACAAATATGCAATCTGTACTAAATGAATTTGATGAATATAAGAAAATAGCAAACAAAATATATAATAATGACAAAATATTTTATATTGGAAGAGATATAGATTATGCACTATCTATGGAAGGTAGTTTAAAACTTAAAGAGATTTCATATATTAATTCTCAATGTTATGCTGCTGGTGAATTAAAGCATGGTACTATATCACTAATTGATGAAGGTACACCAGTTATAGCTCTAGTTACAAATGAAAAAATGGCTGAAAAAACTATTAGTAATATTAAAGAAGTTAAAGCACGTGGAGCATATGTAATTCTTGTTACAACTGATAATATTAATACAGATGGAGATTATTATGATGAAAAAATTGTAGTACCTTGTACAAATAAATTTGTTCAACCTATACTTACTGTTATTCCTTTACAAATGTTATCTTACGAAATTGCTAGACTTCGTGGATGCGATATCGACAAACCAAAAAATTTAGCTAAGTCAGTAACTGTTGAATAAAAAAAACGAGATTATTTATCTCGTTTTTTGATTGTGTAAATTAAACACATCATTTAAACCTTGTATTGTTATTTCATCATTTTGCATATCATTTAATATTTGATTAACATTATCATCTAACATTTCATTACTTGAATTAATAATTAAATTAGTATTATATGTTTCTAATACATAAAATAGTCCAATAGTTGGATTTATTTTCATTCTTCTTCCTTGATTATTTAGATATCCAACATTGATATCAAACATCGGTTTAATAAAATCTTCTTTAACAATATTATTTAATCCTTCACGATCATTATTAATTACATTAGTATCTATAAAATTTGTGATTAACTCGATTGATTCCATGATTAATTTATCATCATCATTAAATAAGAATGGTGATAAATTAAATTCAATATTTTTATTTAATTGTACAGAAATTAATTCACCCATCACATAATCACTTCTATTTTTTAGTTCTTCAAATGTAATATCTTTAAATATCTTGTTTGCTAATTCTATATTAGTTTCTGTTATTTCTTCAATATTAATCATACTTAAAAAGTATAATATATCTTTACTTGTTATATCTACTCCTAAGTCTTTAAATTCTTCTTGTAATTCTAATGTTGCATTTACTAAATCGGTTTCACTTACATAATCTTTTTTGGTAGTATTATTTTGTTGTTTAGCTTTATTAATTAATTCCATTGTTGTTGGTTCATTAACTTTATAATCATTATTTTTTTCAGTAATTGTTCCTAATGTATATCCTGTACCAAAACCAACAATACCTAATATAGCTAAAGCACTTAATAATTTTTTTGCAGTACTCCTTTGTTTAATAGTACTATCTTTATATGTAGCTTTTTGTTTTCCCATTTTGACTTACCCCCTACATTTGTTTACAAAGTCTTCAATTAGTTTTTTATTATTTAAATCATATTCAGCCATTAATTCTGGATGCCATTGTACACCAAAAGCATTTTTTCCATTATAAATGTATTCTGGAATACCATCTGTTGAATAGCCATATGTTTTAAATTCATGAGTTACCTCACCAATATTATAACTATGTCTACTATTAACCATAATTATATCTTGTTTTAATAAATCTCTTAATGGTGAATTCTTTAATTTCACTTGATGTACATATTCTGGCCCTATTTGGTAATGATCAATATCAGATTCTTCATTATGATATGTTTTATATTTAGGATGACCATTTTTTAAATTATCCACATAACTTATTGTTTGCATTCCTAAACATATACCTAAAAGTGGAATGTTATGCTCTAATGCATAGGAACATACATATTCATCAAATTCATACCATTTTGAACCACCGGGTAATATTATGCCATCAAGTCGAGATAATTGTGCATCTAAAATCGCTTTCTCACTATTTTTTAATCTTGGTACTTCTTTTGGAGTATAAGAATTATATATTAAATCTTGTGGTGGTTGAATTGTAACAACTGAAGCATTATTTCTAACAACACATTTTCTATAGTATTCACCTGTTGATATTACATCATAATTATCACTGGTTTTAACAACTCTTCCAACAATTCCTATAACAGGAATTTCAGATTTCATTTTATTGTGTTTTATATTTTTAATATTATAATATTCTTCTAATGTAATATTTTTTTCTTTCATTACAGTAGCATCAATAACACCAACATATCTAATATGCCAAGGTTCTGGAACTTGTCCTGTATAACCAACTTTTCCTTTAGGATATCTTAATATAAAGCCATATTTATGGCAATTTTCATATACCCAAATTGAAGCTTCATGATCCCACATATCTTCGCCTTTTACATAATGTTTTTGAGATTCTTCTACACTTTCTAAAATGGCAAAGTCTATTGCTAAACCTGTTTGGTGTTCACTAGTAAGTGGTTCAGCTACTCTTTTCATTGCTTCCTCATATCCTATTTTTTTAATAAAATGACATAATGTATTACATTGTTCTTCATAACTTCTATATGCTGAATTTATAAATATTTGATGTCCAAATTTTAATGCATCTTTTTGCATTTCTAAAAAATGTTCATATGCATTATAATTTATTTTTAATTTATAATCTACTATATCTCCTTCAACAAAATCAGATATTTCTATAAGTCCACTTGGAATATAATTCTTTTCTAATCTATTATTCTTATTTACTAGTATTAAATTGTTCATTTTCCACTTCCTTTAATATGTTTTCTACACATGAATTAATAAATTCTATAATTTCTAATTCATCAAAAATTTCTAATGGATATGTAACTGATTCATTAATTAATTTATTAGTTTCTTTTGTTAATAAATTTAATTTTGTAAAGTCTAATTCGGATATTTCAGTATCTATTTTATATTCCTTATTTAAAAAACTGGTATCTATATTATATTTTTTTATTAATATATTATTTAAAGAAGTATAGTCTTTATAAATAGCTTCTAACCTTTTTTCAAAAGGAATATCTAATTCTTTCCTATTTTTAAAAACTAATTTCTTATTTTTATAATGCTTAGGTAATAAATCTCTAAACCAATATAAATCAGTATATAGATGTATATAATACCCCATATTGAATGGATTATCAATACGATATTTTAGAAGAAATTTATCCATATGTGGTATTCCTTTACTACCAAATAGAAAGTGTCCCTTATCTTTAGTTTGTCCAATTAATTTTGCTAAATCAGGTGCTATTGAGCCTATTAGTAAAAGATCATTATTCATTTTTAATTTTTTATTTATTTCATTAGCTACACTAATGTGTATTATTGCTGAGGCCATACTAATGTTCTAAAGTAATCTTCTAATGTTTCTCTTCTTCTAATTAATTGAAATGATCCATCACTTTTTAGAAGTATTTCGGCACATTTTAATTTACCATTATAATTATATCCCATTGATTGTCCATGAGCTCCTGTATCAAGTATTGCTAGATAATCTCCTATTTCTATTTTTGGTAATTTTCTATCTATTGCAAACTTATCGTTATTTTCACACAAAGATCCAACAATATCATATAAATGATCTTTAGGTTCATTTTCTTTTCCTAAAACAACTATATGATGATAAGCTTTATACATTGCTGGTCTTAATAAATCAACAGCACATGAATTAACACCAATATATTCTTTATATATGTGTTTTTCATGTATAGCTTTTACAATTAAATTCCCATATGGTGCTAACATATAGCGTCCTAATTCTGTATAAATACTTAATTGTATGCCATTTGGAGTAAGTATTTCATCATAAGCTTTTTTAACACCATATGATATTTTATAAATATCATTTTTTTCATCTGTTTCTTTATAAGGTATTCCAATTCCTCCACTAAGATTTACAAATGTTATATTACAGTTTAATTCATTAGTTAATTCTACAACTAATTCAAATAAAATTTTAGCAAGTTTTGGATAATATTCATTTGTTAATGTATTACTAGCTAAAAATGAATGAATACCAAATTCTTCTACTCCTAATTTTTGTAATCTAGTGATACTTTCTTTTATTTGTTCTTTAGTCATACCATATTTTGCATCTTTTGGTGAATCCATAATATCATTTGATATTTTAAAATCTCCTCCTGGATTATATCTTAAACACATTTTTTTTGGTATTTCTATTTTATCTTTTATGTAATCAATGTGTGTAATATCATCTAAATTAATTATTGCATTCATTTCTCGTGCTTTTTTATATTCTTCTATTTCAGTTTCGTTTGACGAAAACATGATATCTTTAACATTAGCCATTTTACATAATTCTAATTCAGCTAATGATGAACAATCACAACCTATATTTAATTTGTTTAAAATACTTAAAATTGCAGGATTAGGTGTAGCTTTTACTGCAAAGTACTCTTTAAATCCTTCATTCCATGAAAATGCATCAAGTAATTCTTTAGCATTTTTTATTATTCCAGCTTCATCATATATATGAAATGGAGTTGGATATTTTTTTTCTATTTCTAAAATTTTTTCAAGTGTTACAAATGTTGTTTTCATAATTTTACCTCTTTCATACTACTATATATATATTTTAACATAAAAAAAGAGATTTATTTTTTCTTTTTTAATAAATCTCTTATTTCTTCAAGAAGAACTATATCATCAGGTTTTTTTGGTTCTTCTTTTTTTTCTTCTTTTTTAAGTGGTTTAATAATTTTATTTATTACTTTTACAATAACAAAGATACATGCTGCAATGATTAAAAAATCAATTACATTTTGTATAAAATTACCATAAGTAATTTTAGCATCACCAATTGTTAAAGTTAAGTTTTTAAAATCTACTCCACCAATTAAAATACCTATTAATGGCATTAAAACGTCATTAACTAAAGAACTTACTATTTTTGAAAATGCTCCACCAATAATAACACCGACTGCTAAATCAAGTACATTACCTCTTAAAACAAATTCTCTAAATTCTTGTAATTCTTTTTTAATTTTTTCCATTTAAATCACCTTTAAATATATTAACATATTTTAAATGGAAAGTCTATTTAAAAATTAATGGAATTTGTATCATCGATACAGATACTATAATTGATATTAGTAGTCCAATTAATATAGCAAGTATTGATAATATAAATGCTTTAAATTTTCCTATAACATTTTCAAGAAGAAACATATATGTTACACAGAAGTTAATTGGAAATACAATAGATATTATGTATTTCATAATTTGAAATTTATCTATATTAATTTCATTGTTATATGTTAAATAACCTATTCCAAAAATAAATATAAAAAATTCAACAATCAGTAAAGTTGTTCTTATTCCATCTTTTCTTATAGTTCCCCATTTTACATTTTTAAATATTTTTATAATAATAAATATAAATAAAGCTGATAATAGTACATAAAATAAATCCATATAATTAATTCCTAATATAAATGATATGATGTGTTCGTTATCCATAAACTCCTCCTATTTGTTAATAATTTTTTCGATTTCATTTTGTAAATGATTATCTATATCTTCTATAATTGTCCAGTTACATTTTCCGTTTTCGTCTAATATTGGTAAGAGTCCTATTTGTCCAATATTATTTAATAATTTTAATTTATCATCAAATGTACCTAAACAAAGAATATAATCACCATTTGTCATTCTATCTATCAAATCTTTGTTTGGTTCATTATATACTACTTTATAAAATATTTTTTCTTCTTTTTCTTGTATAGCTTTTAACACAATATAAATGTGTTCACAATAATATTCACATCCACAACTACAATGTAGTTTAACTTGATTTTTATCTTCTTCTTTAATTATTACAACATATTCAAATTTATCATTACATACTGCATAATAATTATTATCAATTTTTTCTAAAAATTCAATATTATTACTAGTTAATTTTTTTGCTCTTTCTATAACTACTGGATCGAATATTCTATTAATATTTCCTCTTGTAATATTAAATTTTATTGTATTTAAATAATCATATTTATATTGTTCTCCAGTTAAACTTGATAACATTTGAACAAAAAATTCATCTAATTTAGATGGTAAATTTTTAGATACTATTACTAAAATATTTGCAAGTACACTCCACTCTGTTGGTAAATATCTATAAAATTCAAATACATTTGCATTTGGTATTATGCTTCTTACATTCGATTTTATTCTTACAATATCATCTTTATTTTTTTTATTTACAGGAAAATTTGGTAATACTGTTGTCTCTAATAATGTAATCATATAATCAACTGATTCTCTATTCATTACTTCAGTACTTACAAATTTTGTAATGTTATCTACATCTCCATAATTTAAGTCTAGCCATGTTAATTTATAAATTAAATCTTTAGGATAATAATCTATTCTTATATATAAATTACTTTTCATATAATTTATAAATCTTATTTCAATAATATTATAAGCTCTTTTTTTCTTATAATACTTATTAAGTTTTGCTAATTTTTCTTCTATCATAGTATCACCTATTATAAATTATACCAAAAAAAAGAGTGATTGAACACTCTTATAGTTTAAAAGTTAATGTTTTTGTAATAGGATCATATTCAGTTATATCCTTATATTCACTAAATTTATTTCTGGATATTTTTCCCCTATTATCTTTTTTTATAATATAATCATATTCCATACTTTTTCTTAATATTAGTTTGTTTGGAATAAAATGCTTTTCACTTAGTATGTCATTAAACATCTTTTTATCGTCCAAAATTAGTGCTATATAAGCCATCACTGCAGGGCTTCTAGATATTCCTAAAGCACAGTGAACTAATATTTCATCAAAATCATTATTTAATATAAAATCATTTATCATTTTAGCGTGTTTTTCATTATATATATTTTCTAAATCTAGTTCCATATTAATATCTGCTACAAATAAATTTAGTACTTTATCAAAATTTTCTAATGGTTCTTTATCTTTATCTAATAATCTTATTACGATTGGTTTTTTCCCTAATGGTTTAATTTTTGTTATTGTATCCTCATCATATATACCATAATACATTAGTCTATATCCTTTAAATCAAGATTCATTTTTCTTAATAATTGATAAAATTTTTCTACTGGAAGTCCTAATATATTATAATAACTTCCTTCAATACTTTGTATAAAACATGATGCCACTGTTTCAATAACAAATCCAGATACATATAAGGCGTCTTTTTCTTTTTCGATATAATAATTTATATTTTCTTCAGTTATTTCATTCATTATGACTTTTGTTTCTTGAAAATCAGTAAATGCTTCTTCTGTATCCAAATTAATTAATGAAATACCTGTTAATACAGACACCTTATTATTGCTTGCTTTTCTTAAATTTTCTTTAGCTTCTTCTAATGTTTTAGGTTTTTCAATTATTTTTCCGTTCATTAGTACTACAGTATCTAGTCCTAATATAAGTCCATCAGATACCATTGTTGCCCCATGTCTTGCTTTAAGTTTTGCTAATTCCATAACATATTCATGAGCATTAGTTTTTGTACTTTCTTCTTTAACATTTACATCAATACATTCATGATTAATATAAACTTTATCTAATATTTGACTTTTAAATTTTGATTTACTTGCTAAATATAATTTCATAATATCACCAAATTAATTATATCATAATTTTTTGTAATAATTTGTGTGATTCTGAAAAACTTTCTTCATAAAAATTATTAATTGTATTTGTAAAGTTTAATTTATATTTTTCCATTTCTTGTTTTAATAATTTTAAAAAATCAACATTATCTAATTGTTTTAAATAATTATATAATTCTGGATATTTATTAAATACTTCATCCATTTTTTCAATATTCATTGAATACATATAATTATAATATTCTAAATATCTTTTATGACTACACATGTATGCTGCTGAATAATCAAATACAGGTGCTAATCTTAAACTATCATCTTTCTTTTCTAATTGTATATTTACATCTGCTCTATCTAGTTGCATCATATAAATATCTAATGCATAAAGTTTTAACATATCTTGTTTTAATTGTTCATATGTTTTAAATCCTTTAAAATAATCTAATTTATCTTTTTCTTGTGTTGTAAATTCACTAATTCTATGGTATGTTTTATCTTTTTCTCTAAAGTTTGGTGTTCTTATATAAAAGTCACCATAATAATCTACTGGTTCATAATGTGCTGTTTTAAGATTTAATTCATTTGCTATTATTTCTCCTAAGAATTCATTTAATCCTCTTCCTTGTTTAATATAATAGTATGTATTATTCATTTTAGCCCAATTTATTAGTCGATGTACTTCACTTATAGGTATACCTAACTCTATAGCTTTTTTAATATTAATTTCTTTAATCTTATGTTTTGCAAGTACTTTTTCTACATTTGAATTTTTATCCATCATTCCTGTAATCATAAAAATAAGTTCCTCCCTTAAGTTGGAACTTATTATAACATATTTATTTTTAGTTGCAAATTCTTGATTCTAACAGTTTTTTAGATAGATCTTGTAAATTTAAAATTCTAAATTTTTGATACATATCTTTTGTTTCATCAAAGTATACTATGAATACATTTTTTACTTTTATACTTGTATATTTTTCAATTAATATTTTATAAATATTTAATTGCAATGAGTAATGTGAATAGTTACAATCATCTAGGCTATCTAATGGATATAACATTTTTACATGATTAAATGATTCAGTATCTATTTTTTTATTTGTCTTATAGTCTATCATTACTAGATTACCATTTTCTCTGTTTAAAAATAAATTATCTATACTACCTGCTATATCATACTCTAGTGATCCCACTATAAATTCATCTTTTACTACTTCAAAGGTATCTTTATAATCATTATAAAATTTTTGTGCTTGAACTTTTGATGCTTCAAAAGCTTTTTTTAATCTATTTATATCTATATCTTTAATATTTTCATAATTCGGTAAAACTTCTTCACCGTTCCATAATCCTTGAGCATATTCATGCACTAATGTTCCTTTAATAGTACTAAATCTATTTTCTAGTTCCCAATCTTTTAATATTTCTTCTTGTGGTCTTCCTGTTTTAAGACTTACTTTTTTACTTACTTCCTCTTTATCAAATGGATTAGTATATTCATGTATTAATGTAGTTACACTTGTTCCTATTTTTTTTCCGTTACATTCATAATGATGATCATCAGGGAAAAATTTAAAATCTTTAAATGTCTCAAATAATTCGTTCATAATATCCCTCCTAAATTATTATAACACAAAAACAAAAAAGAGACATTAGTCTCTTAGTTTTCAGCTTCTTCCAACATATTTGTAATAAATATACCATATCCTTTTTTAGGATTATTTACAAATACATGTGTTACAGCTCCTATAATTTTATCATCTTGAATTATTGGACTTCCACTCATACCTTGTACAATACCACCAGTTTCATTAATTAAACTTTCATCTGTTATTTCAAATATTAAATTTTTTGTTATGTCATTGTTATCTACTTTTTGTATATTTATGCTATATTCTTTTATTATATTATCTTTAATAACTGTTTTAATAACAGCTTTACCCAAATATATTTCATCAGGTTTTGCTACTTTATATAATTTATTTTTATCAAATTCTTTTGTATAATTTCCAAAAATTCCTTTTATAGTATTTTCCTTTATACTACCATATATTTTATTTTGATCATATATAGCATTCTTTTCTCCAGGTTCTCCATTTCTACTTTTCTCAATATTAGTTACTGTAGATTCAAATATGGTACCATCATTTGATTCAACTATCTTACCTGTTTGACTTTCTATTACTTCATGCCCTAGAGCACCATATATTTTAGTATTAGGATCAATAAATGTTAGTGTTCCTATTCCTGTTATTGAGTCTTTTACATAGAGTCCTGTTTTACAAATATTATTTTCTTTTTTTAATCTTAATTTTGTATTATATTCTTTATTATTTCTTGTATATGTTATATTTAAGTTATTACATTCATCACTATTTATTTTTTTTAATAATTCATCACTTGTAGATATTTTTTGATTTTCAACCTTAGTTATTAAATCACCTATATGAAGTCCAGAATCAGCTATAATTAATTCATTTCCTACGGTATATGTTCCTACTACTAATACTCCATTAGTCTTTACAGTAATACCTATATTTTCTCCACTAGCTATTATGTAGTCTGAATATGCATGTGTAATACTTGGTATACTTAAAAGTATTAGAAGCATTAATGATACTTTTTGTTTCATAATATCATCTCCTTCCAGACTACATTAATAGTATTAACCAAGAAATAAAAAAAATGCATAAAAAACTTATGCATTTTGAATACACTAAATTAAATTAATAAAGAATCGAACAAAAGAAATAGAACAAAATTAAATACCGACTGAGAATGTTTTTTTTTAAAATATAAATAATTTAAGTAAATAGATTGGACTTTTATTATTTTTGGGCTAAATAATATATAGACTATCAAATAATTTTGGGCTTTATTCGATAAGTCTTAACCGTTTTAAATTTTATTTGGGATATAAAATTTAAATATATTTATAATAGTTTTTGGGCTTAACTATTAATTTATATACATATATATCATAAGTAAAATCTTGGGCTATCTTACTTACAATTTAATTATACCACTATATAAAATTTAATCAATACATATTTTGAACTTTTTCTTTTAGTTTACACTTTTTAATTTTCAACTGTAAAGTCTTCTAATTCTCCATCTTTATTTACAATTTTACTAATTTTTTCTTCTGCATCTTTTAATTCTAAATCACATTCTTTAATTAGTTTCATTGCTTCAGTATATTTATTGATTGATTCTTCTAATTTTATTTCATCTTTTTCAAGTTCTGCTACAATTTTTTCAATAGCTGCCATTTTTTCTTCAAATTTCATAATTATTCTCCTTTAATATCTGTTGTTTTTGCTATTATTTTTCCATTATCTAACTGAATAGTTAAAATATCATTAATTTTAACTTTATTGATATCATTTATAACTTTATTGTCTATATATGTTATACTATATCCTCTTTTTAGTATTGTTAATGGATTTAATAATTCTAGTTTATCAATTGAATTAAAAAATAATCTTTTTTTCTTTTCTATATTATTTATAATTATTCTATTAATATTATTTTCATTATTTTCTAATTCTATTTTATATTTTTCAATTTTTAAAATAGGATTTAACGAATATAATTTTTGTAAAGTATTAACATTATTCTTTTCTAAATTATCTAATTTATGCTTAATTAATATATTCATATTTTTTTCAATATTAATTAATTTTTCAAAATTGTTGTTTACTAAATTTATTGGATTAACATAATTGATTTTTTCAAGTAGCATTTTATAATTATTTATACTTCTTTCAAGTTTTAAATTTAATAAGTCATCAAGTTTTTCTTTTGTTAAATCAAGTTGTTGAAGTTTATTTTCATATATTAATTCTGGAGTTTTAATAACATATGATGATTCTAAATTTTGTAATTTGATTTTTTCTTTTTTGATTTTATTTGATATTGCATTATATAATCTTGTCTCTAATGTATCAACATAATTAATAACGTCTGTAAGTACAGGTACACAAGCTTCAGCAGCACCTGTTGGTGTTGGTGCTCTATGATCACATACATAATCGGCAATAGTAATATCTGGTTCATGTCCTGTACCACTTATAACAGGTATTGGACAATCATATATAGCACGTGCTACTATTTCCTCATTAAAAGGCCATAAATCTTCAATAGAACCTCCACCACGACCAACAATTAAAACATCTAAATTATAATTAGTTGCAAGTTTTATATTTCTTACAATATCTAAAGCAGCATTATTACCTTGTACTAATGATGGAAATAATATTACTTCAGTAATAGGACATCTTCTTTTAATAGTAGATATAATATCTCTTACAGCTGCACCTGTTGGTGCTGTAATAACACCTACTCTTTTAGGAAATTTAGGTATTCTTTTTTTATGATCTTTATTAAATAGACCTTCTTTATATAAATCTTGTTTTAATTTTTCAAAAGCAAGATATAAGTTTCCCATTCCATCAAGTATCATATCAGTGACATTTATTTGATATCTACCACTTTTAGGATAAATACTAATTCTTCCTACAACAAGAACTTTAGCACCATCACTTGGTTCAAAGTTTAAATTTTTTTGATAACCTTTAAACATTGATGCATTAATAACAGCTTCTTCATCTTTTAAAGAAAAATACAAACCAGATGCATGTTTTTTAAAATTAGATATTTCTCCTTTTATACATATAGTTTGTAAATTCGTATCAGAATCAAATTTATATTTTAAATATTTTGTAACATCCGTTACAGTTAGATATTTTCTTTCCATAATTATTTATTATGATATACTTTATCTAATACTCCATTAATCATTTTTCTTACTTCATCATCACTATAAACTTTTGCAAGTTCAATAGCTTCATTAATTGCAACAACTTCTGGTGTTTTAGTATAAAGTAATTCATAAATTCCCATACGTAATATTGCTTGATCAGTATTACCTAATCTAGAAATTTTCCATCCACTTAAATATTTATTAGCAATTTCATCTATTTCATTTTTATATGTAACTACCCCGTATACAATTTCTTTTACAAATTCATTATCAATTTCTAATGATTCTCTTATTAATGTATCAACATTATATTCCATTTTATTAGCTTCATAAACATTCATTTGATATAAAATTGTCATTATCTTTTTTCTTAATTCACTTCTGTTAATTTGTTCCACTTAAATCACCTACCTAATTATAACATAAAAAAACTAGCATTTACTAGTTTTTATCTTAAAATATATAATTTTTAATTATTAATAATCGTACCATTTTCTAATTTAATTATAATATCACAAAAATTATCTATATCTTCTTTATAATGTGTTGCTATTATAATAATAGTATCTTTTTTTATTGAATATAAATACTTTTTAATTTTAGATACACTTTCATTATCTATACCATTAAATGGTTCGTCTAATAATAAAATTTTCGGATATTCCATAATAGCTTGTGCAATACCTAGTTTTTGTTTCATACCTAATGAATATTTTTTAACTAATTTATCTTTTTCATCCGTTAAATTCACAATATCTATTACTTCATTAATTCTATCGTCATCAATTTTTTTTAATAAGGATGCTAAATATTTTAAATTATCTTTACCTGTCATATCTTTTATATATTCACAATTACCTATCATAACACCCATATCTTTAGGAAATTCTTCTTTAAGATATAATTCTTGATCATTTACTATAACCTTACCATTTGATGGTCTTAAAAAGCCACTCATTGCTTTCAATAACATCGTTTTACCACTACCATTTTTACCGATTAGTCCATAAATATTACCTTGTTTAAAGGTATAATTAATATCTTTTAAAACATAATCTTCTTTAATTTTTTTATTATAACTTATTAATTTTATTTCCATAAATCCTCCTCATTAATATTACAATAATTAAACAAGTTGTTATCATTACATATAAATTATATATTTTAAATGTAAATAAAGGTAAAGAAACAAGAAAAACTGTTATAGGTACCGTATATTCTTTAATAACAAATCTAAAAATTAAAAAAACTAAAAATATAAATTCTTTATAAATTATTATATATATGAAATAATTAAGGCTGTAATAGTTTACTAGTAATGATATAAAAGAACTTGATATCATATTAGTAAAAATACTTAGAAGCAAAATACTAAATATTTTTTTATTCTTGTTACTACGTGTTATATAAGAGTATTTTAGTGTAAAAATATCACTAAGACACAATTTGTTTAAAAAATATATATTTAAAAAGTTCATTATATAATAAATACAAATATATAATTTATATATATTAATAGAATATATACCATTTAATATTTTATATATATCTACATAATTCATAAATTTTAGGAAACCATAAAATATAATAATAACCAGCATATATTTAAATAAATACTTTGTATAATATTTAACTCTAGTCATAACAATTCACCTTATTTGTCAGTTTTTTATTTATTATTATTAATATAATAAATATTAAAAAGTAGTAAGATATATCATAAATAAGGATTTTATAATCAACATTTTTAGAAAGAAATATATGATTTCTTAATAAAAAATAATTTAAATAAGGAATATTGCTAAAAGCATAAAAAATTCTAAACAATAGAAAAAAATTTAAGTATACTGATACATTTTTTTTAAATCTAAAAATACATATAACATTTAATATATTAAATAAATTAATAACTATGAAAATTCTTAAAATTACATAAACCGCTAAAAAGAATCCATTAAATGTGAAATCTCCCATTAAATTATTTAATATTAAAATTACTAATAACATTTCAAGGAATAATAAAAAAGTTTTTTTAAATACTTTCATCATTGTATATTTTATTGCATTGTTTAAATTTTTAAATCTCGCGACTAAAGCGTAATTATTTTTAATACTAAAAATTTCTTTATATGAATAAGATATAAAACATGGTAGAAGTACAATAACTAAATACACTGGATTTAATAATAAATAAATTATTCTATCAAAATAATTTGAATCAATATATATAATAATTGTCGAAAATGTAGCTAAATATAAATATAATTTTATAATTTTATAATTTAATTTCTCTTTTTTCATTCTAATTCAGTCCATTTCTTATTATGATAAATAATTAATAATGGAATAAATGATACTATCAAATAAATGAAAGTGTTAAATATTGCATTATAAATATTTGATTGTATAATATATCCTTCATATAAATTAATAGTTTCTGCATATTTTGTAAAACCATTATTTAGTATTTTAGCAATTAATGACGCTGAAACATAAATTAAAAGATTAAATGCATTTGTCATAATAAAAGATAAAATTATAGAAGGTACAACTTTTCTTGTAATTTTAAATGCTATTATACTTATATTAGTAATAACAATAATAAGCATAAAAGTTGTGATAGTATTTAATAACATAAATATATATGGGTTGGCATTTCCTAAATTATTAATTATTTCACTATGAAAATAATAATCAGAAATAGATCCAGTATATGTTTTTGATAAAAATATTACTCCTATTAAAAATACGAAAATATTTAATAAAACAAATGGTTTACTACATTTTTTAATAGTGTTTTTATAAATGTTTTTAACTGTATTTTTATATCCCAATCTAGATATTTCATTTTTAAAAATTGAAGAATTAAGTATATTATTTAAATAATTTGATGAAATAATTGATATTAGTACAGATGATAAAATAACAATATGATCACCAGATTGTCTATGCAACATAAAATCCCAAAATCCAGGAAAATTAGCATATTTTAAATCTTTTAAAACTATTAAATAATTAAAAAGATTTTTTGAAGTTAATAATAAGATGCTAATAGTAACGATAATTAAACTTATGTCTTTTTTCTTCATAATCTACTCCTTACATAACTAATTTAAAATACCCTTCTAATATGATTATATAATATTAAAAAGAAAAAATAAACAATTAAATGTTTATTTCTCCTCTACCTTCATATAATTTAATTACAATCCATATATTTAAATATAAATACATAACAATAAATAAAATCCATCCAAAAACAGGAATAATAAATAATATTAGCCAAATATATGGAGAAGTATAAATTGATTCACCAGTTACACAAAGTTTTCTAGCAGCATTAATTGTCATCTGAATTTCAAATACTACAGCCATAATAAAAAACGGGAAAATACATAGTAGTATTCCTAATACCCAGTTTGTAATGTTAGAATACCATTTATTATCTTCAACAACATCTAAACATTTTGCTAAAAAAATATTTGATATACCAAATGTAATGAATGTAAAAAATAACCAAACCCACCAGTTTTCACGTTTTAATACTTTCACTTTTTTCCTCCTAAGAATTCTTTAATATTAGATGTCATAGTATCTACATCTAATCCTAATTTCTTAATAATTATATCATATTTTCCTTGTTTAACAAAAGTATCTTTTATACCAAAACATTTAATTTTAGTATTAGAATTGACAATATATGAAGATATCATACTTCCTAAAGAACCTATTAAACAAGCCTCTTCATATACAATGATTGGTTTTTTAGTTTTAATAATTTTATCTAACATTGATGTATCTATAGGCTTAATAAATCTAGCATTAATAATACCTATATTTAATTTATCTTTTTTAAGATTATTAGCAATAATTTTAGCATTATTTACAAAATCACCATATGTAATTATTACAGCATCGCTACCCTTTTTAATTTCTTCCCATGAATAATCAGAAATAACTAAAGATTCATTATTATATTCTATTCTTTGTTTTGAATATCTAATAGCAAAAGGATGCTTAGAATTAAAAGCAAACTCTAAAATGCCCTTAGCCTCACTTGAATTTTTAGGAGCAGCTATAATCATATTAGGAATATGATTTAAAAAAGCTATATCATATAAACCTTGATGAGTTTCACCATCTTCCCCTACTATACCGGCTCTATCAATTCCAATAACAACATTACTATCCATTCTTGCTATATCATGAAATACTTGATCGTAACCTCTTTGTAAAAAAGTAGAATAAATTGATACAAAAGGTTTTTTTCCTGCAATAGCCATAGAATTAGCCATAACTAGAGCATGTTCTTCAGCAATACCAACATCAATAAATCTATCTTTATAAATCTCTTTAAATTTATTTAACTTACTACCATTAGCCATAGCAGGAGTAATAACAACAATATCTTTATTAATTTTAGCAATATCAATTAAATGATTTGATATTACTTCACTCCATGATATAAGTCCGTCATTTTTAGATTTTATAATACCTGTTTCTTTATCGAAAGGGCTTATTCCATGCCAAATACCTTCAATATCACTTTCAGCATATTTATATCCCTTACCTTTTTCTGTAATAACATGAAGTAAAACTGGTCTATTAGATTTCTTAGCCATTTCTAAATAACTAATCATTTCATCATAATCATGTCCGTTAATTGGACCATAATAAGTAAAACCAAATTCTTCAAAAAGATATCCTTCTTTCATATAAATTTTTTTAAATGATTCTTTAATTAATTTGGTTCCCGATTTTATTTTTTTCCCTAAATATGGAACTTTTTTTATTTTTTCATTTTTAAAATTACTTCTAATTTTATCTAACGTATTATGAATAGCACCAACATTTTTTGAAATACTCATTTCATTATCATTTAAGATAACAATTAATTTAGTATTTAAACTTCCTATATGATTTAGTGCTTCATAAGCAAGTCCATTACCAATAGAACCATCACCAATTATTGCAACAACATTATGTTTCTTTTTATCTAAATCTCTTGCTATAGCATATCCTAAGGCAGCAGAAAGACTAGTTGAGGAATGACCAGCTTCATAACAATCATAAATACTTTCACTCATTTTTTGAAATCCTGACAAACCATTATATTGTCTTAATTTATCAAATTCGTGAGCCCTACCTGTTAAAATTTTATGAGTATAACTTTGATGACCAACATCAAAAATAATTTTATCTTTCGGAGCATTAAAAACTTTGTGAATAGCAATTGTTAAATCTACAATTCCTAAATTAGATGATAAATGTCCTCCAGTTATAGATATTTTATCAATTAAAAAATTTCTAATATTTCTACTTAATTCTTCTAATTCAAATACACTCATTTTTTTTAAGAATGATGGATTTTTTATATTTCCTATTTCCATATTTCACCTACTTAATTTTGTTTTTTAAATTATATAATATATTAATAGCCTCTAGTGGTGTTGTATTTAATAAATCAATTTTTTTAATTTCTTCTTCAATTTCATTAGTATTATTATTGAATAAATAATCCTCAAAAGATTCTTGAATAACAATATCTCTTTTTTGTTCTTTATTCTCATATACTTTTAATATCTCATCAGCACGTTTAATTAACATTTCGGGTAATTTTGCTAGTTTTGCAACATATATACCATAACTTTTATCAACACTACCATCTTTAATTTTATGTAGGAAAGTAATATTTCCATTTTCTTCATATGCACTTACATGAATATTTTTAAGACCATCTAATGTATCACTTAAATCGGTTAATTCGTGATAATGAGTTGAAAAGAATGTTTTACATTTAATATTAGTACTTATATATTCAATAATAGATTGAGCAAGAGCCATGCCATCAAATGTAGCTGTTCCACGTCCTAATTCATCAAATAAGATTAAAGAATTATTAGTAGCATTAGTAATAGCATTGTTTGCTTCTAACATTTCGACCATAAATGTTGATTCACCACTGACAAGATCATCACTAGCACCAATTCTAGTATAAATAGCATCGAATATTTTTGTTTTACAACTACTAGCAGGCACAAAAGAACCTATTTGAGCCATAATACTTATAATTGCCATTTGGCGCATATAAGTCGATTTACCAGCCATATTAGGTCCGGTAATAAGTAGTATATTAGTATTTTCATCCATTAAAATATCATTACTTACAAACTCGTCTTTAATTACTTTTTCTACTACTGGATGTCTAGCATCTTTTATATCTATAATGTCATTTGTTAAAATAGGTCTTACATAATTATTTGATTCAGCTACATTAGCTAAAGATTGCATAACATCTATTTCACTTATTATTCTTGCATTTTTTTGAATAATTTTAATATATTTTTTTATTTCTTCACGAATATTTACAAATAAATTATATTCTAATTCTATTATTTTTTCCTCAGCATTTAAAATTAGTGCTTCTTTTTCTTTTAAAATTGGACTTATATATCTTTCACAATTAGCTAATGTTTGTTTTCTCTCATATCCATATTCATCTTTTACAAGTCCTACATTACCTTTAGATACTTCTATAAAATAACCAAATACTTTATTATATCCAACTTTAAGATTTTTAATACCCGTTTTCTCTCTTTCAGTTGCTTCAAATTTAGCAACAAAATCTTTTCCACCTTTTCTTAAATCTTTTAATTCATCTAATTCACTTGAGTAACCTTCTTTGATTAAATATCCTTCTTTAATACCTACAGGTGGATTTTCATATATACTTTTTTCTAATAATTCATAAAGTTCATCTAATGATTCTAATTCTTCTTTATAATTAATACTTTTTAAAATATCATTAATTGCTGGTAAAACTTTCAATGAAGATTTTAATTGAAGTAAATCCCTAGCATTAGCAGACTTATAAGCAATTCTTCCACTTAATCTTTCTAAATCATATACTTCATAAAGTAAATTTTGTAAATCAGCAGTTAACATAAACTCATTAAGTAATACTTCAACAGTATCATATCTTTCCTCTATTAATTCTCTATTAATTAAAGGATTTTCAATATAATGCTTAAGCATTCTTGATCCCATAGCTGTTTTAGTTTTATCAAGTAACCATAATAAAGAATATGTTCTTTCCTTTAATCTCAATGTTTCTGTTAATTCTAAGTTTCTTTTTGTATGAATATCCATCATTAATCTATTTTTATTGATTTTCACAATTGCCTTTTGTAAATGTGATAGGTCTCTCATTTGTGTTTTAGTAATATAACTTAATAAATGATTAATTGAATTAGCATATATTTCATCTAAACCATTAGTTATATATTTATAATTATCATATTCATTAATTTCATTTTGTATTGAGAATACTATTCCATAATTTTTATTTAATATATTTACTATTTCTTTATCTAAATCGTCTTTTATAACGATTTCTTTGAGTCCTAAAGATAAAATCTCATTAACGATATTATTATGATCAATTTTTGTAGTTGTTATTTCTCCTGTAGAAATATCTGTATAAGAAACTACATAATAATTTCCATAATCTAAAATATTACCGATATAATTATTGTCATTTTCATTTAATGAATCATTAGACATAATTGTTCCAATTGAAATTATTTGAGTAAGTCCTCTTTCGACAATTCCTTTAGAATTTTTAGGATCCTCTAATTGTTCACAAATACCTACTTTATATCCCTTTTGTATTAATTTTTCAATATAAATATTAGAAGCATGATGTGGAATACCGCACATTGGAATACGTTCTTCTAATCCTGCATTCTTACCTGTTAAGGTAAGCTCTAGTTCTCTTGAAACATTTATAGCATCCTCAAAAAACATTTCATAGAAGTCACCTAGTCTAAAGAAGATAATAACATCTTCGTTTTTACCTTTAATTTCAAGATATTGTTTCATCATTGGTGTTACTTTATTAATATCTACTTCACTACGTTTCATTTAAATCACCTTTTTTTATTGTATCATAAAAAGAGATAAAAACTATCTCTTTAATTCTATTTTTTTATCATATAATCCATAATTTTTAATTTCATATGATAAATTTACAAACGGATTTATAAATTCCTCTATTTTTTTAGGGTCATTTAATTCTTTTAGATTTATTCCTAATTTCATTAACATATCATGATATGTATAGTTGTTAACATTATTTATGATGTCTACTAGTACATTTTTATCTAATTTTCCTAAAACAATATCTTCATGTACTTTTGGAGCTACAACACCACCAACAACATATTTCATTGCCTTACTTGAAGATAATTTTCCTTCCATATTAATTTTATTAATCTTAACTATTGTTTCTTTATTAAAGAATGTTTTTGATAAATCTAGGTTGTTATCTTTACAATATTCGTACATATAATGTGGTGTTAAATCTTCATGTTTCATATATGCATTAATTAAGTTATTTTCAAAACTCATTACAGAAGCATAATTATTTACTCTATTATATCTTGTTTTAATTTTATGATTAATATTATATCCCTTAGAACATAAGAAATCTTTAACCAATAATTCACATGTCATAGCAACAACCTTATTTAGATAATCTTTGTTTTGATTACCATTTGTATTTTTTATCATCATCTTTTGTACTACTTGATAAACTATTTCAGATACGTCATTAACATTTCCTTTTAAATCGATTACAGCATTACCTTCATCAAGAATATATGATTTTCTATTCTCATTTATTGGCTTATTGTAAAATGTAATTTCTTTATAATCATCTTTCCATTCATTATAAAGTTTTCCAAACTCTGGACTAAGTGTATTAAAAAATTGTGTTACTAAAGTATCTGTTTCATATTTATTAATTTTAATTGGTGAATAATCTAAATCATTATTTATTGTTTTATTATAATTTTCTGATATCCATTTACATATTTGATTCATCATTGACGATGTTATTCTATCTAATTCATTTTTGTTATCATTTTCATATTCATAAAGAACAGTATTTAAATTTATAAAATTAATGCTTTTTATAAATTCATAAAAATCTAATTCACTTTTTTTATCAATATTATCATACGAATTTAAAATATTTGCATTTCTAACATATTCGTTATAATAAGCAATATTATTTTTTGAATTGTTAATTTGATTTTGTAAATCAATTCTTCTTCTAGGATTACTTTCTCTAAGTAAATTATCTTCTAATCTATGAATTTCTCTTATTTTTCTATAATCATCATTTCTAACATATAATATTGTTTTACTTTTTCTACTTGTTAAATTACAATATGCATGTCCATATTCATTACCATATAAAATTCTATGATTAAATTCTTGTGGTTGTAAAAATTGATCATGACTTTCAAAACATCCTATTGCTCTATCATCATTATCTCTAACATCCCAGTTATCTGTATATACATCTGTATAATTTAAGTATTTCATTACAATATCTTTATTATTACTATATAACACTTCACTAAAGAAATATGGTTTATTACCTAATTTAGTATCTTTTACTTGTTCTTTCATTCGTGTAAAGAAATCACATCCCTCTTCAGGAAGAGCTATACTTTTTGCAGCATCAATTCTAAATCCATCAGCACCTAATTCTATTAGTTTATTCATGTATCCAAATATCATATCTTGTACTTCATGATCAAATGTATTTAATGAAGGTAGTCCTTTCATACATCCTGTTATAACATCATTTCTATTATTCCAATCTCTAATTACTTCAGCATTAAATCCATCAGAATTCCATCCTTTTTGAAGTACATGGTATTTACCATCATAAAATTTTCTCTTTTTGATGAAATAATTTTGATTTCTCTTAATATATTCATCTACATTGTTATTTAAGTTTAAACCACCATTATTATCACCTGCGACATGATTACATACTATATCTACTATTATCTTCATTCCATGTCTATGTGCTTCTTCACATAATCTTTCAAATTCAAAAACATTTCTTGGATTAAAATCACATGGTTGATATGCTAACCACCAATCATTACCTATCAAGTTTTCTAATGTTGATGGTTGTTTTAGCTTTTGAAATGGAGCTATTAATATAGCATCAAATCCTTGTGTTTTATCATTTATAACATCTCTTGTTATATCATTTAAATCCCAATTAAATTTTTGTATTATTCTCATTATATTACTCCCTTTACACTATTTATTATACTACAAAATATTTATTTGACAAATTATTATATATAATTTATAATTTTAATAGTTTTTAAAGATCATTAAATGATTAGGAGTTGTTTAATGAAAGAAATTTTAACTTATGAAGGCTATCAAAAATTATCTAAAAAACCTGAATATCTAAAACTTGTTCGAAGACAAGAACTAGCGGAACACTTAAAGTTTGCTACTGATTTAGGAGATTTAAGAGAAAATGCAGAGTATGATGCAGCACTTATGGAATATGAAGAAGTTGAAAGTACAATATACAAATTGGAAAAATGTTTATCTAATTGTACAGTAGTAAATAATAATGATAAAAATTTAGTTTCAATTGGTAGCATTGTTTCTATTAAATATGATACGGAATTTGAAGAATATAATATTGTAGGACCTAGTGAAGTAGATCCTTTAAATAATAAGATTTCATACAACTCAAAAGTTGGTTCATTATTATTAGGTAAAAAAGTAGGCGACATTATTAATATTGACAGTAGCATAATCGAAATTTTAGATATTAAATAAAAAAAAATACTATTTTTTAGTATTTTTTTTGTTTTCTTTTAAATATTTAACAGCATCTTCAAAAGTCTTTACTGGAACTATTTTAATTTTATAATTATTTTCTTTTTTATATTTCATTGCTTCTTCATAGTTTTCGCCAGCAGGCACAAAGAATAAATCTGCTTTTTGTTTTTCAACTCCAGCCAATTTATATTTAATGCCGCCTATTTCTCCTACTGTTCCATCTGCTTCAATTGTTCCAGTTCCTGCTATTTTCATACCATTAGTTATATCTTCTTTTATTAAATAATTGTAAATAGTTAATGTTGTCATTAGCCCACCTGATGGGCCAGATTCTTTTTTTCCAAAATTAAATATACATTCTGGATTAGTTTTAATATCAAATGTAGTTTGTAATACTACTCCGATTTTTCCTTCTTCATTAAGAATAGCGTATCTTGAATATTCTTTATTATTATTAATTACATCTATTGAAATTTTGTCTTTACTTTTATATTTTTCAACTTCATTTTGTATATCATCTAACGAATTAACATCTACATTATTAATTTTTTTTATTTGGTCACCTATAACCATGTCTGTTTTTGATGTTTCCATTTTATACATTAAAACTGTATTATAATTATTTACTTCAACTTCTTTTCCTGCTTCTGTATATGCATATAGTAAGGCATTGTCTAAAGAAATATCTAAGTATAGTTTACTTCTTGTCATTGCCTCATCAATAGTTTCGGTAGTCATTTTAACATCTTCTTCTTTAACAATATCCCAATTTTTGTTTATAAGTGCTACTAACATAAGTGGAATTGTTGCTGGCATTTCATTAACATATGCCATATTAAATGAACCTTTTTGCTTATATGAATTTTCTATTTTAACTCTGTCTGTAGTTTCAAGTAGTCCTCCTGTTGATTCTATATAATATGGAAATTGATATGTTGCAATTAGTATTGTTATAACAAAAATTATAATGTCTTTAAAATTTTCTTTTATAATATTTTTTATTTTATCATATGTTTTATTAGACATAAAAACTCCTTTCTAGAAAAACAGGTGATATTTTGAAAAAGAATTTATTTATAATATATCTTCTTTTAATATTATGTGGTGAAATTATTTTTAAATCCAAAATTATTATGAATTGTGTATTATATTCTTTTGATATTTGGAAAAATAATATTATTCCAGCTTTATTTCCTGTTTTTATTATTTCTGATTTACTTATTAATTACGGCTTTGTTGAACTTATTAGTGAAGTTTTTAAGCCTTTAATGTATTTCTTATTTAGAAGTTCTAAATCCTCATCTTTTGTTTTTATTATGAGCATTATTAGTGGAATTCCTTCGAATGCTAAATATATTCTTGATTTATATAATAAAGGATTAATTGACTCTTATGAAGGTTCTAAGATACTTATGTTTACGCATTTTTCTAATCCTTTATTTATTCTTGGAACTTTATCTATTAGTTTTCTTAATAACAAAGATGTAGGATTTTTAATCCTATATGTCCATTATATCACAAATATAATTATTGGAGTACTATTTAGATTTTATCATCCAACAAAAGAAGAATATTCTAAAGTTAATATTAAAAAAGTTATTATAGAGATTAGTAAAAAAAATGTTAATTTTATTAATGTATTAATTAATTCATTAATTAAATCTATTAATACTTTACTTCTTATTTTTGGTATTATTACATTTTTTTTGATAATTACAACTATTATTGATTATAACTTAAATTTTACTATGTATTATCAAAGTATTTTTAATGGTGTTATAGAGATTACTCAAGGTCTTAAGTATATAAGTATATTGGATATTCCTCTTAAATTAAAATGTATTCTTTCTACTTTTATTATTTCATTTGGAGGTTTATCTGGTCACATGCAAGTAATGGGTATACTTAAGGATACGAATATTAAATATTATCCCTATTTGCTTGCTAGGTTACTTCATGCTATTATTTCATCTATTATAATGAATCTGACTTTTGATTTATATTTTAGTATATAAAAAAGGATTAAGAAATCCTTTTAATTTGTGATTGATATAATTTTAATTCTTACATAACCATTCCCATTATGTCCTTTTTCAAAATATCCATTATTAGGATTGATAAATGTATCTTGGCCATTTAATAAATTACAATCAGATAGAGTGTTCTTACAATAACCAGAACCTCCACCTCCCCCGCCGTAGCGACTACCTCCACCGCCACCGTAGTAGCCGCCTCCGCCGCCACCACCTGCAAAATTAGATGAAGAATATGAGTAAGAAGCACCATTACCTCCTAAACCAAGACTACCTGCTGTAGCTACGGTTGTACAATTAGTAGTATAACTTGCTGCAGCACCTCCCCCAGTTTGAGTACCAGCACCACCTAAATAAGTATCACTAGAACATTCTCCTATACCACCAGTAGTTCCACCACCAAAACCACCATAACAAGAAAATGAACTATCGTTTCTGCTACCACCACCAGCACCACCGCCAGCAACAATGATTCTATCTGTAAATGCTTTTCCATTTAATCTAATATCTGATGCTCCGCCACCAGATCCTGCAATAGAAATATCCCCAGAACCAGATTTACCACCACCGTTAAATCCGCCATTTTGATTGTTTCCAGTTAAACCTTCTCCACCTACATAAATATAAGCAACATCATCTTTGGTTAATAAAGCAGTAGCACTAGTATAGCCACCAAATCCTTTCATACGATCAGTTCCACCGCCTGATGCTCCCCATGTTTCTATTTGATATACACCTGTTACAGGAATAGTTAATTTTTGACTATCTCCGGTATATTTAAAATCATATGTAGGTTTGAGTGTAGTTACTGTTCTCGTTGTTTCGTAAACGACACCACCATAAGGATCTTTATATCGGTATCTAATAGTATATACACCATTTTCTTCATTTAGAACATTACCTATTACTTCAACACTAGGATCATTTAATGTAGTTGTTTTAGATTCTGTATCATACAAATAATATCCTGGATCATTATATTTCATACCCACAAATGAAATATCATTTTCATTACCTATTAATGTAATTATTTTTTTAGTATTAGGTATATCTACTACTTTTAACCCAGAAATTGAACATTCTTTACTATTGTATTGATATACAACATTTATACCAAAATCCTCACCTTCAAAATTTTTATTATATATAGGAATATTTAATCTTAATATACCATCATATTTAATATTATTGTCAGATGTTGCAACTGTATTTGCTGTCATTTGAATATTACCAAATGATGAACCATTTATTAATTTTTCTTTAAATGAACCATAAGTTATAATATTAGTTTTTCTATCATAATTTAACTGTTTATCAGTTCCATCTTTAAAAAGAAATCTAGCACATGTATCACCACATTTTACAGCTACATAAACTTTTTTTGTTCTGAAATCATAATTAATTTTTTCACTTAATAATGCTTGTTGAGTAAGAACATTCGTCCTTATTCCTGAGTCAGAATATATATTTTTAAGTACTATTATTATTTCTAATAAAAAATATGTTATTACGGATACAAGAGTAAAAGTAACAATTAATTCAACTGTCGTAAACCCATTTTTTTTAGTCATATACATTTTCACCTTCTAATCCATAATATAAATTAACTGTTTCATTATTTTTAGTCATTACAACTTTTTGTTTAGTAGAATAAATAAATTCTCTGTTTGCAATAGTTTTAATATAATTATCAATATAAATAGTATCTCCACAATATCTATTTAATACAACAGGTTCAGAAAGTGAAGTTGTTGTTCCTTTTTCATAATAATTAATTGTTAATGTACTTGCATATTTATCATAAAAAATGGTAGCGGTATTTAGTGTTTCATCTAAAGATAAACTAAATTCAGATTTATTTTTTCCAGTATAATAAATACATGAATTAGTAGAATCAACAAATTCTGATACATCAATAACTGTTCCACATCCCGAACGACCTCTTGATGGATCCAAAATATCTTCTTTAGTACTATTTAATTTATGAAATATTGTATAATTTTTTTCTAAATATGGTGTACATGAATCAGATATAATTAACTTATATTTATTACCTGATAATACTTTTAATGTTCCGTATGTGTTATCATCAAATTTTGCGATTAATCTATATCCATCATCACTATTAAAATCTATTGAATCAATAAATTCTTGTGTATTATTATCAAATATTTTTTTGTCTTTTATATATTGTAAGTTTTGTTGAGTTAAATATAGTTTTTTAATATTAAGATTTTGCATTAATTCATTACAATAATTTTGATCTTTAAAGTATACACTTTGACATTTATTTAATTCTAAAAAATCTTTGTTAAATAAAGAATTAGCCATTAATACATAATTTTCACTTTCGATATATTTTTTTACATTATTAAGGGCATATATATTGTTTATTGTATTATATTTAAAACTTCTTTCATAACTTCTCATAACATTTTTAAATTGAACATACATGAAAAGTAAAACCGTAATCAGCAGTGTTGCAACTATTAAAGTTTCTGTTAGCATAAACCCTCTATTATCCTTTTTTTTCACGATTTTTCCCCTTCCTTATTGTTTTTAATCTAAATATATTATATAATAACTTTAGGATAAATGCTAGTCCAAAGTTTAAAAGGGGATGAAATATACAATGCTAAAGACATTTGATTTTGAAAAAATGCCTATCGTAGAAATAGTTAATGATATACTAGTTGATTCTGCTAAAAGAGGGGCGTCGGATATCCATTTCGATCCACAAACTGAATTTATGAAAATTAGAATTCGTATAGACGGTGCTCTTGAAGATTATGCAGAAATTCCTAATGCTGTTAAGAAAAACTTAACAACTCGTATCAAAATTATTAGTGGTATGAATATTACTGAATCAAGACTTCCACAAGATGGTGCTATTAAAGCAACATTAAAAGACATGGACTTAGACCTCCGTGTATCTGTATTACCTATAAGTGGTGGAGAAAAAATAGTTATTCGTATCCTTGACTATACAAGAAGTTTAGCAGGTCTAGAACAATTAGATTTCAGTGAAGAAAACTTTAAGAAAGTTTTACATATGATTAATGTACCAAATGGTATAGTGCTTATTACAGGAGCTACTGGTAGTGGTAAATCGACTACAGTATATTCTATTCTTCAAAGACTTAATAAAGAAGAAACTAATATCATAACTGTTGAAGACCCAGTTGAAATGGATGTTGAAGGAATTAACCAAGTTCAAACAAATAGTGAAATTGGACTTACATTTGCTGCGGCACTACGTTCTATATTACGTCAAGACCCTAATATAATAATGATTGGGGAAATTCGTGATACCGAAACAGCTAAAATTGCCGTTCGTGCTTCTATTACTGGTCACTTAGTTTTATCAACACTACATACAAATACAGCTCTAAATACAATTGAACGTTTACTTGACATGGAAGTTGAAAGATACTTACTTTCAAGTGCTTTAACAGGGATTATATCACAAAAACTTGCTCGTAGATTATGTCCTAAATGTAAAAAATTAAGAGCAACTAATGAATATGAAAAAACACTATTTAAAAATGTTTTAGGACACGATGTTAACCAAGTATATGCTGCAGAAGGCTGTGAAGAATGCGGTAACGGATATAAAGGACGTATAGCTATTCATGAAGTGTTGTTAATAAATGAAGAAATTAGAGATGCATTAAGTAATGGTATTTCAAAAGAAGCATTACGTGATTTAGTATATAACACAGGTGCTATTACAATGCTTCAAGATGGCTTACAAAAAGTTGAAGATGGACATTCGACAGTAGAAGAAATTCTTAAACTTATTGAATTAGATGATGATAACTTAAATAAGAAAAGTAAAGATTCAGAATTACGTGCTCAATTAGAAGCAAGTAAAAAAACAAAAGATAATGATAGTGTTAAAGAAGAATTATCTGGTAAAGATCTTAAAATTGAAATGCCAGTAAAAAAACAAGTTGAAGAAGAACCTGTATCTGATACGTTGACTTTAAACGATAATTCGGAAGAAAGTTTATCAATTGAAGAACCTGAAAGTTTATCGATTGAGGAACCAGAATCATTAAGTTTTGGTGAAGAAATAGAAAAATTAGAATTTTAAAAGTAGTAATTATACTACTTTTTTTTATAAAAAAACTACTTAATGAATAAGTAGTTTTAATAATGAATCCATATTGAAACCGGTTAGAAGTATAATCATTGCTGCTATACTCAAAAAAGGTCCAAAAGGAATAATATTTGTTTTTTTCTTGTACAAAATTATTAGTGATATTGGAAGACCAATAATAGAACCTAGAAATATTGTTAGAAGAGACATTTCCCACCCGAGGATGAAACCGAAGAAGAACATAAGTTTAATATCTCCCCCACCCATCGATTCTTTATTAAAAATAAAATCACCTGCTAATTTAATTAGTAGCATAACAACAAATGCAATAATACCATATAATAAATGATTAAATAGAATATTAAATCCTTTAAATGCAATTGTTTCAATAACAAGTAATAAACCTCCAACAATTAGTACTTCATCAGGTATTATATAATAATTAATATCACTAACAATTATTATTAATAACATTGAAATAAATGTTAATGAAATTAATAAATCACCAGTAAATCCAAATACTTTATAACAAATTAGGAACATAATACCACAAAATGATTCAAATATTGGATGAATTATTGGAATTTTACATTTACAATTTTTACATTTTCCACCTTGAAATAAATACGATAATATTGGTATTAATTCAAGTGGTTTAAGAAAATGTCCACACTTTGGACAATGACTACCTGGTTTTATAATAGATTCATTATTAGGTAATCTATCACCCACTACGTTGTAAAAGGAACCAAATATGGTTCCAAATACAAACATAATAATAGAATAATATAATTCCATAAAATCCCTCCTAACTAAGTTGTGAATACATACCAAACATTGGGATTATGATTGACATTACAATTAAACCTACCGCACCTGTTAAAAAAAGTATCAATATAGGTTCTACAAAGGCCTTAATACGACCTACTTGATTTTTATGTAATTCTTGATAGTAATCAGATACTTTTTGCATCATTTCTGGTAATTGCCCAGTTCTTTCTCCTGTAACAATCATTTCGTAAGCTGGAATTGGTACAGCCCAGTGATCTTGGAATGCTAAAGAAATCTTATCCCCTTTAGCTAAATTAGTAATAGTATCTAAAATTATCATTTTCCAAATCTCGTTATTAGTAATTTTGTTTAGTATCTCCATACTATCAGTAATAAATACATTATGTTTTAAAAGTGAAGCAAATGTTTTTGTAAACATTGTAACTTCATTGTATATAATTACATTACCTACGATAGGTAATTTCATTAACATCCACTGTATCATTGTTCTAAATAATTTTACATTCTTATATAACCAAACAAATATAAAAATTACACCAATAATACCAATTATTAATAATATTAAATATTTTTTTAAGAATTCACTTAATGCAAGAACAGCAACTGTAATCCATGGTAATTCAGCATTGTCCATATCTTCGTAAATAGTTACAAATTGCGGTACAATGTAAATCATAATAAATACAATAGCACAAATAGCAAGCACAAAGATAATAGCTGGATAAGTTAATGCTGTAATCATTTGTTTCTTTGTTTTTTCCATTTCACTAAAGTAATCAGCCATATCATCAAGAGTTTCCGGTAACTCACCAGTCATTTCTGATGCTTTAACCATGTTTACTAAAATTCTTGGAAAGGAATTACCTTGTTTTGCCATAGCATCACTAAAGTTATCCCCCATTGTTAATTCATAAATTAATGATCTAAATATTTTTTCATATGATTTCTCTTTAAATTGTCTACTTAAAATTCTTAAAGATTCAACTAACGGAATACCAGCTTTAATATAGGTAGATAATTGTGTTAAGAAGAATATCATATCTTTGTTTTTAATTTTACCTTTACTTTTTCCACCAGATCCATGTAAAAATTGGATTAATCCACTTGTTTTAATACTGTATACTTCAAAACCTTCAGAAAGTAGAAATGAGTGAACCTCAACTTTTGAGAAAGCTTCAAAATAATCTTTAACAATTTTTCCTTCAGCATTTTTACCTACATATTCATAAACAACTTTTTTATCGCTTTTTTTAGCATCATCACCATCGAAATTAATTAATAATGCTTCACGTTGCATTAAATCTTCATTTCGTTTATTACGCAATATAGCATTGTCTGTAATTTTTTTCTTTGCTTTTTCAATTGCTTTTTTAGGACCTGCAATTAATGATTCAAGTACATTATTAATTCTATCACCTAAAGTTTTAGGTTCTATTTTTACATCTTCGTTTATATATACATTTTTTTCTTTTAATTTTTGTTTTTCACGTTTTAATTCATCTTTTCGTTTTTTCTCTTCTTCTTTTGTTTTTTTCTTAGCTTCTATTTTCTCTAAGCGTTTTTTTGCTTTTTCTTCTTTTTTAGTAAGTACTTTTTTAGATTCCTGATTAATATTATCACCATTCATAGTACCACTAATAATAACTTTACGTTTTTCACGTTCTTCTTTTTCTTTAGCTTGTTTTAATAATTCTTTTTGTTCAATAATTTCGGCTTTCTTTTCTTCTTCAAGTTTAGCCTCTTCTTCTTTTTTACGTTTTGCTTCTAACTTACTTAATTTAACTTTATCTTCTTTTTCTTTTGCCTCAACTTTTTTCTTTAAACGTTCCATCTCTTGTTCATGTTTAAGTTTAGCTTTTTCTTCTTTTGATAAATGTTTTTTATCTTTAACGGTAAGAACTTTTTCATTTTTCTTAGCATCTACTTTATCACCATTAATAGTAGAAACTTTTTCATTTTTCTTAACATCTATTTTTTTATTTTCTTTCTTTTGTGGTTTTTCTTTTAACAGAACAAATGGAAATGCTAATGCATAACCAATATATTTCATTATCTTCCACCAAATAAAGGAAATAAACATACCTAAATCAACGAATATCGTTATTGTACTGTAGAGCGAATAAAATATACCAACTAACATATAATGAAATGCTAAAAATGGTATTTTAAATAATAGACTTACTATTTTATAAACTATTATAGCTGGCCACAGTATAATTGGTTTATCTCGCATAATGACACCTTCCAAATCCCTATTATTTTACACTACTAAAATTATATCATATATAAAATCATTTTTAAATAGTTTTTAAAAAAAAGTTATAGTGTTCACTATAACTCAATTCTTAATTTTAAACATCTTCCATGGCTTAATTTTACTATTATCTTTATCATATATTTTATAAAGTGCAATAGGATTTTCGTCCTTATCTATAAATAAAATTTCACTCTTATTATAAGTATTATTAAGTAACTTACCATTTAAAATGTCATTTTCTATTTTTTCATTAACTTTAATTTTTGTATATTTATTTAGGCAATCTTTAATAGGAATTAACGGAGTATTATTCTTAATATCAGAAAGTTTAATAGCATTTTTTATATCAAACTCACCTTGTTTAATTCTCCTTAATGAAGACATTATAGCATTAGTACCTAAAATGCTTGCAATATCATTACCAAGACTTCTTATATATGTTCCTTTAGATACTTTAGTTTTAATTTTAATAACAGTTTGATTATCAATTCTATTAATGTCTAATAATTCGATACTACTAATAGTAACATTATGTTTTGGAAGTTCCACATTAATATTTTCTCTAGCATATTCATATAATTTTTTACCATTTACTTTAACTGCAGAATAAATTGGTACTGTCTGAATATAATTTCCTATAAGTTTTTTACAAGCATGTAAAACTTCATCTTTAGTAAAATTTGTTTCCTCAGACTTTAACAAATTACCTTCAATATCCAATGTATCAGTAAGTCTTCCAAGAATAAACTCAGCAACATATTCTTTATCAAGCGAAGTTAATAATTCTGCAATTTTTGTTGCTCTATTTACACATACAACAAGTACTCCAGTCGCAAGTGGGTCAAGTGTTCCAGTATGACCAATTTTTTTAGTCTTATAATTCTTTCCAACCATATTAACTACATCGCGACTTGTCATTCCTGATTCTTTATCAATAATTAAGATTCCATCCATAAATACACCCTTATCCCATTTTACGAGTTTTTATTTTTGATTTTTTTACAATGTTAAGAGCCATTTCCATTCCTCTTTCAACGCCAAATGAAATGATAAATGGATTATTTGATATAGCATCATTAACATGTTCAACTACTTTATCTATTTCGCTTTCAGACAAATCAATAGGATTAATAATACGTATATATTGTTCTATAATAGATACACCTTTTAATAATTCTTCTTCATCTGGAAGTTGTGATTCGATAATTTTACCTTTAAATAATAATAATTTTAATAATAATTTATTTGTTCCATCATTTTGCATATTATTTTAATTGATAGCTTGTTCCTTCTCTAGTATCGCTTATCAATATTCCTCTACTTTCTAATTCTTCACGTATATTATCAGCTTTAGAGTAGTCTTTATTTTTTTTAGCAACATTTCTTTCTTCAATTTTTTCTAAAATGTACTTTTCAAGTTCTTCATCAATTTTATCTTCTTTAAGTAAATCTAATGATAATACTTTATCAAATTCTTCTACTAAAAATAATTTTGTTTTATTATTTAAATTACTTTTTAAAACATCATATAAAATTGTTAAAGCATCTGAAGTATTTAAATCATTTTCCAATGCTTGTTTAAATAAAGTTTCATACTTCTCTTTAGCTTCCTCAATATTACCCTCTAAATTATTCTTTAAACTTTTTATTTTATTCTTTAATTTATTATATGCAACAACAGCATTATCTAAAGATTCATAACTAAATAATAATTGTTTTCTATAATGTGATTGTAGACACATAAATCTATAAGCAAGTGGATCATATCCTTTACTTTCTAAAAGTGATACTGTTAGAAATTCGCCTTTAGATTTACTCATCTTACCTGTTTTATCATTTAAATGTTCTCCATGGAACCAAAAATTACACCATTTATGTCCTGTATAACTTTCAGTTTGTGCTATTTCATTAGTATGATGTGGAAATATATTATCTACACCACCACAATGAATATCTAAATGTTCTCCTAAATTTTTAAGAGCTATGCATGAACATTCAATATGCCATCCAGGATACCCTAATCCCCATGGACTTTCCCATTTAAGTTCTTGATCTTCAAATTTTGATTTTGTAAACCATAAAACAAAATCTGATTGATTTCTCTTACCTAAATCTTCTTCTACTCCTTCACGAGCACCTACAACCATTTCATCTTCTTTATGATTAGTTAATCTATAATAGTCATCTAATTTAGTTACATCAAAATAAACATTCCCATTAGAAATATAAGCATATCCTTTTTCTAATAGTTTAGTAATTATTTTGATATATGAATCTATATTCTCTGTTGCCGGAGATATAATTTCAGGTATTTTTATATTTAATTTTTTTAAATCATCATAAAATGCTTGTGTATACATACTAGCTATTTCAAGAACTGTTTTATGTTCTCTTTTAGCACCTTTAAGCATTTTGTCTTCACCTGAATCAGAGTCACTACTTAGGTGTCCTACATCAGTTATATTCATACATCGTTTAACATTAAATCCTAAATAGTTTAATGTTTTTTCTAAAATGTCCTCAGATATATAAGTTCTTAAATTTCCTATATGTGCATAATGATATACTGTTGGACCACAAGTATACATAGTTACTTCGTCCTTGTTATATGGAACAAAGTTTTCAATTTTTCTTGTTTCTGTATTATATAACTTCATATTTTCACCTCTCCTACTGAAAAATCAGTATTCCTATTCTATCATATTTTATGTAAAAAATATATTAATTTTTCACTATATTTAATTATATCAAAAAAATAAGTTAATTACTAACTTATTTTATATATATTTTCTTCTATTGGAGCTCATTTTTTCCAATGTTTTTCCTATCCACTCTTTTTCTTTATTAGTTGATAGAAATTCATATATTTCTTCTTTAGCATTATCAGGTATATCACAATATCTAAAAATATTTTTTAAAAAATCATATTTAGGACTGTGTGTAATAAGACCTCCATCAAGTTTAAAAGGATATTGCAATAATGAACGTAAAGCAAATAAACCATAAGAAAATTTATCACTATCAAATGAAGATTCTTTTTCCCCTGTTAATGATTTATAGTAACTTAGAAAATACGTTGGAAATTTATTTGTCTTAAAACCATTAATTTGAAAATTATCAGTATCTATTCCTATAACTTCGTTATTATCTTGTATTAAAAAATTCCAAAAACAACAATCATTTAATATAATGTTTTTTTCGTGTGCATTCTTTATT
>JALERC010000013.1 GCA_022763805.1 Mycoplasmatota bacterium
AACAACCATACAACCACACTTAAAATCAAATGCAAATGAGATGAAAATGAATAACAAAAAAACTATAAAAGTTCAACAATTGTAGTAGAAAAATAAAGAATCTGTGGTATCTTGTTAATGAACCAAAAGGTATAAAAAAAACTAACTCACTAGTGAGTTAGTATATTACATAAGTGGAGCGGGTGATGGGAATCGGACCCACGTTATCAGCTTGGAAGGCTGGAGTTCTACCATTGAACTACACCCGCAATTGGTAGGCACTTTTAATTATACTCTAATTAGAATATTTGTCAATATAAATATTGAAAAAAATTTAATTTTAGAATATAATTAAGTTAGTCATGGCTAACTAGGAGGAATGTTATGAATGAATCATTAGAAATGTATTTAGAAACAATTTTAATACTGTCAAATGAATTAGAATGTGTAAGAGCAATAGATATAGCTAAAAAATTAAATTATTCTAAACCAAGTATATCAAAAGCTATGAATATATTAAGAGAACGAGAATATATAATTATAGAAAATAATAATATAGAATTGACTAAAAAAGGAAATTTAATAGCCAAAGAAATATATGAAAAACATAAAGTAATAACAAAATTTTTAATTAAAACATTAGATTTAGATTTTAATGAAGCAGAGATTAATGCATGTAAAATTGAACATATAATTACAGTTAATTGTTATCAAAAAATTAAAGAAAAAGTAGGTGAAGAAGATGGAAGCAATTAAATATGTATTATTAGGTACAGGATTATCTTTTTTTGGTACAGTATTAGGAAGTTCTATTGTGTTTTTTTATAAGTCATTGAATAAAAAAATAGAAAGATGTTGTTTAGGATTTGCTGCAGGTGTAATGATGGCAGCAAGTATATTTTCATTAATAATACCATCTATGAATATATCGACAAAAGCAGGTGATAATGCATTAATACCTGTTGTTACTGGATTAATATTAGGTGGATTATTCTTATTATTTTTAGATAGAATTATTCCACATTTACATATTGGAAATAATAAGCCTGAAGGAATAAAAACTAAATTAGAAAAATCATTTTTACTTGTGTTAGCAGTAACATTACATAATATTCCAGAAGGAATGGCTGTAGGAGTTTCTTTTGCACTCGCAAGTAAAACAGGAGATATAACATTAGCTAGTGCATTTGCTCTTGCAATAGGTATGTGTTTACAAAATATACCTGAAGGAGCTGCTGTAGCACTACCAGTTAAAGAAGCAACTAAAAATAAAAAGGAATCGTTTTTACTTGGTAGTATGTCTGGTATAGTAGAACCAATTTTTGGTGTTATTACAGTTTTAGTTGTTGGAATTGTATCTAAATTATTACCTTATTTTTTATCATTTGCTGCAGGTGCTATGATATATGTAATAGTTGAAGAATTAATTCCTGAAAGTATAGATAATGATGGAAACTCTAATATTGGTGTAATAAGTTTTATGATAGGCTTTATTATAATGCTTATTTTAGATATTGCACTGGGTTAAGTTCGAATAATTTAAACAATAACAACTTTTTGTTGTTTTTTTATATACTAATTTTTAGTGTTATGCTATAATTGATACGTAGATTTTAGGAGGTAAAAAAATGGTATATTCAAAAGAAATAGAAAATATGTGCACTGTTAAAAAAGGTGTAGATCATGGACCAGCTCCAATTCCTGAAGAAGGAAAATGGGTTAAAGTTAAAGAAGTTAAAGATGTTTCAGGATTAACTCATGGTATTGGTTGGTGTGCACCACAACAAGGAGCATGTAAACTAACATTAAATATTAAAAATGGTATTATTGAAGAAGCTTTAGTAGAAACTATAGGATGTTCTGGAATGACTCATTCAGCTGCTATGGCTGGAGAAATTTTACCAGGAAAAACTATATTAGAAGCATTAAATACTGATTTAGTATGTGATGCTATTAATACAGCAATGAGAGAGTTGTTTTTACAAATAGTTTATGGACGTAGTCAATCAGCTTTCTCTGAAGGTGGACTTCCAGTAGGTGCTGGACTTGAAGATTTAGGAAAAGGTACTCGTAGTCAAGTAGGTACTATTTATTCAAGTAAAGTAAAAGGTCCTAGATATTTAGAACTTGCCGAAGGTTATATTGTTGAAATTGGATTAGATGAAGAAAATCAAATCATTGGATATAAATATGTTAATCTAGGTAAAATGATGGAAAATATTAAGAAAGGTATTGAGCCAATGGAAGCTATTGAAAAAGCTAGTGGAACTTATGGAAGATTCGATGAAGCTGTTAAAAAGATAGATCCAAGAGCTGAGTAAGGAGGAGTAGTATGGCAGTAACATTTGAAAGTTATGACAGAAGAATTAATCAAATTAAACCAGTAATGGATAAATATGGTATAAAAGATTTTGAAGATGCATTAAAAATCTGTACTGATTTAGGATTTAATCCTTATGAAATAGTAAAAGGTGTTCAACCAATTTGCTTTGAAAATGCAGCATGGGCTTATACATTAGGTGCAGCTATTGCAATTAAAAAAGGTTATAAAAAAGCTAGTGATGCAGCTAAAGCTATTGGTGAAGGATTACAAGCTTTCTGTATTCCAGGAAGTGTAGCTGATGATAGAAAAGTAGGACTTGGTCATGGTAATTTAGCAAGTATGCTTTTATCTGAAGAAACAAAATGTTTTGCATTTTTAGCAGGTCACGAATCATTTGCTGCAGCAGAAGGTGCTATTGGAATTGCAAGAAGTGCTAATAAAGTAAGAAAAGAACCATTAAGAGTAATTTTAAATGGATTAGGTAAAGATGCTGCACAAGTAATTTCTAGAATTAATGGATTTACTTATGTACAAACTGATTTTGACTTTTTTAAAGGAGAAGTTAGTGTAGTTAAAGAAATCGCTTATTCAAAAGGTGAAAGAAGTAAAGTTAGATGTTATGGATGTAACGATGTTCGTGAAGGTGTTGCAATCATGCATATGGAAGGTGTAGATGTATCTATTACAGGTAACTCAACAAATCCAACTCGTTTCCAACATCCAGTTGCTGGAACATATAAAAAAGAATGTATAGAAATGGGTAAAAAATATTTTTCAGTTGCATCAGGTGGAGGTACAGGACGTACACTTCATCCAGATAATATGGCAGCAGGTCCTGCAAGTTATGGTATGACAGATACTATGGGAAGAATGCATTCAGATGCACAATTTGCAGGTTCTTCATCTGTTCCAGCTCATGTTGAAATGATGGGATTAATAGGTATGGGTAATAATCCAATGGTAGGAGCTACTGTTGCTGTTGCAGTTGCCGTAGAGGAAGCACAAAAATAATTGTGCTTTTTTTATTATAAAAACAAATATTAATCAAAATAAAAAAGTATTGATTTATAATAGCTTTTTTTAATATACTATATATGGTAGGTGATTATGTGAAAAAAATTAGAGATATTATTATAGTTATAAGTATTGTAATTTGTTTAGTAGTAATATATATAGCTAAACAACAAACAAAAAAGGAGTATAAATATCAAAAAGGGTTCGAGTTATATGTAGATGATAATTTTGATATATATGATGATTTAAAAAGTGGATATCCTATAATGGTTGATTTAGGGAGTGACTCATGTGCTCCATGCAGAGAAATGAAACCTACATTAGTATTATTAAATAAAGAATTGCAAGGAAAAGCAAAGATTAAAATTATTGATGTTGTTAAAAATAAAGATAAAACACAAGGATTTAATTACAGAACACTTCCAACACAAGTATTTTTTGATGCAGAAGGAAACTTTTATAAAGGACATGAGGGAATATTAAGTAAACATGAAATATTAAAAATTTTTGAAGAAATGGGGTATGACTTTGATAAATGATATTTTAGGATACTTAGGAAGTATCATAAATAATAATTATTTACTAGCACCTATTGTATCACTAGTTGCAGGAATCATTGCATCACTTAGTCCATGTAATTTATCAAGTATTCCTTTAGTAATAGGTTATATTACGAAAAATAGTAAACATAATTCATTTCTTTTATCTATTGTTTTTTCAATAGGTTCTGCATGTACTTTTGTAGTTTTAGGAATAATGGCAAGTACTTTGAATACGGGATTTTATTTTGTTGGTGATTGGTGGTATATTGTATTATCCTTTATTTGTATTATTATGGTTTTAGAATTTTGGGATGTTATTCATATTATTCCTAGTGGTTCTAAATTATTATCTAATTATCATGGAAAAGGAATTATTGGAGCATTAATAACAGGAATTTTAGCAGGTTTGGTAGCAAGTCCTTGTTCTACTCCTGTACTAGTAGTAATACTTACTATTGCAGGAACAAAAGGTAGTATTTTATATGGTGTTATCTTATTAATATATTATTCTATAGGACATTCAGCTCTTGCGATTATTACTGGTATTAGTTCAAAAAAAGTTTTATTAATTAAACAAAATAAAAATTATAAAATACTTAATAAAATAGTAACATATGGATTTGGTATTATAATTTTACTTATGTCATTTTACTTCTTTTATTTAGGTGTATAGTATGTTATAATTATAATAACAGGTAGTAGATACCGCCATTATGGCAAACAGTTAGTCTGTGGGATATATTCCTGCAGACTTTTTTAGGAGGTAATTATGAAAGAACTTAAAGGTCTCACAAGTAAGGAAGTAAAAGAATTACAAGAAAAATATGGTAAAAATGAATTGTCTTTAGAAAAACATAAACCATTTATTTTTAAAATATTTGAAATACTATGTGAACCAATGTTTATTTTATTAATTATTGCATCACTTATTTATTTCGTTTTAGGTGAACCAAGGGATGGAATAATTATGCTTATATTTGTTATAGGTATTATAATGATAGACATAATTCAAGAATGGAAAACGGATAAAACATTAAAAGCATTAAAAGATTTATCACAACCTAAAGTAAAAGTATTAAGAGATGGAAAAAAAGTTGAAATATTAAGTAGTAATTTAGTACCCGGTGACATAATGTTTATATGTGAAGGTGAAAAAATACCTGCAGATGGATATGTTTTAAAATGTAATGGATTATGTATTGATGAATCATCTCTTACTGGTGAATCTGTAGGAGTTTTTAAAACCACAGAAGATGATAATAATGATTCATATTTTAAAACTAATTATTGTTATCAAGGAACATTAGTACAATTAGGTACAGGAGTTATTAGAGTTGATAAAATAGGAAATAATACTGAATATGGTAAAATAGGTAAAAGTATTGATTCAGTTAAAGAATTACAAACTCCACTTCAAGTACAAACAGATAAATTAGTTATGTCATGTGCAGTAGTAGCATTTATTTTATTTGTTTTAGTTGGAATATTTACTTTTTTAAATTTAGATGAATTAGAATTAAAAGAAAGAATTATTGAAAGTATTTTATCTGGTATTACATTAGCTATGGCAATGATACCAGAAGAATTTCCAGTTGTTCTTACAGTATTCTTGTCCATGGGTGCATGGAGACTAGCAAAGAAAAATTCTTTAATTAAAAAGTTACCAGCTGTTGAAACATTGGGTGCTGTTTCAGTATTATGTGTTGATAAAACAGGTACTATTACTAAAAACCAAATGGAAGTAACTGATGTTGTAACAAAAAATAAAGAAGAATTAGCATATATTATGACATTATGTTGTGAGGAAGAAACATATGATTCAATGGAACATGCTATGTTTAATTATGCTAGTAAATTAAAAATTAGTAAGAAAGAAATATTAAAACATAAAACTTATAAAAATTATCCATTTGACAATGATACTAAAATAGTAGGTGCAATAAGAGAATATAAAAATGAAAAAGTTTTGTGTGTGAAAGGTTCTCCAGAGACTGTTATGAATCTATGTGGCATTAATATGGATAAAGAAATAGAAGAAATGGAAAAAAAAGGATTAAGAGTTATTGCAGTTGCTAAAAAAATAATAAAAAAAGAACTTGAAAATTTAATAGATTATAAACTCGATTTTGTAGGCTTAGTTGGATTAATTGATCCTCCAAAAGATAATATTGAAAAAGATATTGAAATATGTAATAAAGCTGGTGTTAGAGTAATAATGATTACTGGAGATAATGGTATCACAGCATCAACTATTGCTAAATCAATTGGAATTAAAAATGCAGATAATATTATTACTGGAAAAGAATTAGAAGAAATGACTTTTGAAGAATTAAAAGAGAAAGTTAAAAAAACATCAATTTTTTCTCGTGTAATTCCAGAACACAAAATGAAAATAGTAAAAGCACTACAAGCAAATAATGAAATCGTAGGAATGACAGGTGATGGTGTAAATGATGCACCTGCACTAAAACAAGCTAATATAGGAATTGCAATGGGTATGCGTGGAAGTGAAGTGTCACGTGAAGCTTCCGATTTAGTATTACTTGATGATAATTTTCATACCATAGTAAGTACTATAGAAGATGCAAGAAGAATATATGATAATATTAAAAAGGCTATTGGATATATATTTGTAATTCATATTCCTATTGCATTATCATCACTTATAGGTCCTATGATTGGTATAGAACCTGCATCATTGATGTTACTTCCTCTTCATGTTGTATTACTTGAATTAGTAATAGACCCGACTTGTTCAATTGTTCTTGAAAGACTACCTCATGAAGCTAATATAATGAATATACCACCAAGAGACGCTAAAAAACCTATTGTCGATAAAAGAATATTATTTAAAAGTATCTTACAGGGGTTAATAATATTTTTATCATCATTTATAACTTATTATTTATTATTAAATAATACTGGTAATCAAGCACTTGCAAGAACTATGGGATTATTAATTATTGTAAGTTCAAATATTTTCTTAGTTCAAGAAATTAGTAGTGATTATGATTATATGATAACTACATTCTTTAAATTAGTTAAAGATAAAGTATTAATATTTATTACATTTGCAATAATAATTATATTTATGACTATAATTTACTCACCATTAAATGAGATATTTAAATTACAATTTTTAACATTTACACAATTATTATTAGTTGTATTAATTTCATTTATATCTGTAATTTGGTATGATTTTGTTAAATTAATAAAAAGAAACAAATAGTTTCTTTTTTATGTTATACTATAAGTGTTAAATAAAAGTTACGAAGGGAAGTATGTAGTATGTTAAAAAAATTAGGAAAGAAAACATTATTAGTTGGGGGTTGTATCATTTTACTAGTAACTACTTGTATGGTTGGTGTTGTAACTACATTTAATCAAAAATTTAAGGTTACTGATTTAGGTCTTAAAGATATGTCTGAATTAGTTACACAAACATGCACAGTAACTGTAATTCAAGATTCAAAGAAAAACTTAACATTTTTTAAAGATCATAAAATTCCTTTAACTGAAAGTAGACAAATTTTTAGTTATGATTTTGATGTAGATGCATCAATTAAGTTTAATAAGATTACTTTTGATGTAGATAATAAAAATAAAATTATTACATTTAATTTACCACATGCGAAAGTTTATAAAACAACAATTATTTTAGATTCATTTAACTCTTATTATGAATCAGATAGTTTGTTTACTGAAATAGACTTAAGTGAAAATAATGATGCTAAAAAACAAATGGCTATTGAAGCAGAAGAAAAATGTATTAAAAATAAATTATTGGAAAATGCTGATAAAAATGCGGAAGAATTACTTAAAGGACTTGTAAAGAGTAATTCGAAAATTAAAGATTATAAAGTTTTATTTAAATATAATAATTAGAGGTGAATTATGAAAAAATTTTTAAGAAAAATTATAGGTATAGTATTTATGGCTGTTGTATTATACTTTGTATACAAGTATATAACAAGATAAAATAGTACAAAAAATTTGTACTTTTTTTTTAATTTAATACATATAATTTTTTAGAAAGCGAGGAAAAATTATGGAAACATTAAAAGTATCAAGTAAATCAAATCCTAATTCAGTTGCTGGAGCTTTAGCTAATGTTATGAGAGAAAAGGGTAGTGTAGAAATACAAGCTATAGGTGCTGGAGCACTAAACCAAGCAATTAAATCAATTGCTATTGCAAGAGGTTTTGTAGCACCTACAGGGAAAAATCTTTTCTGCATTCCCGCATTTACCGATATTACTATAGATGGTGAAGAAAGGACTGCTATTAAATTAATTGTAGAAGCTAAATAGCTTCCTTTTTTATATATATTACTAAAATTATTCTACATAATCTCATATTGACGATTATTATATTTTTTGTTAGAATAATAAAAGCTTAGGGATGGGTGATTTTATGAAAAATATTTTAATCAGTAATTTGAATGAAAAAAATGTAGAACATTGTACAACAGACTTTGGTTTATGGTTAAGAAGAACAATTGATAAACCGTTTAAAAAGTTATGTAATATTTTTACAAATGCTAATATTATAAAAGAAAATCAAGGAGAAGGAATGACAGATGAAGAATATTTTAGTTCTCTAAATCTTGATTATATTCCACTAGAAAATTATGAAATAAGTAAAGATAAGAATAATATAATAGTTGAGCGCTATCCTAAATTAGAGTCAAATGAACCATATATATTTGTATGTAATCATACATGTCCAGAAGATATTGAAACTGTTTTAAATATACTAGATAGAAATGCTTATTTAATACTAGGTTCTATTGAATCATTACAATATAATCCTGAAATGTATTTATCTTTTCTTAATGGGATGATTCCATTTGATATAATGGATAATAAGCAAAGAAAAGAAGTATTTCAAAAAATGCTTAGAGTATTAAAAACTAATAGTATTTTAATTTTTCCTGAGGGTTCGCATAATTATAGCCCTAATAATTTAATTAATCCTTTATTTGATGGGCCTGTTAATTTAGCACTTCAAACTAAAAGAAAGATTGTTATTGTTACAATGGTAAAAGATCAAGAAAATAATGTTTCATATATAGACGTTAGTAATCCGATAGATATTGAAAAAATTGAAGTTGATTTAACTGGATTAAATTCAAATGATTACAATAAAATTGAAAAATATTACATTAAAAGTTTGTCATCTAATTTAAGAGATAGAATGGCTACTGCTGTATATCATATAATATCTAGACATTTTGAAACAATAACAAGAAATGAACATTTTGATATTGAAGAAAAAATAAGAATGGAAAAAATAAAAGATGCATTTTCTAAGTTAAAATGGAATCGTGATGTATTTGATGCAGAATATTTAGTAAAAAAAACAAAGGATGATTTAGAATATGAAGATGTTTTATGTTCTATAAGTAATTTACTTATAAATAATCCATCAATGATAAAGTTATTAGGAAAAGAATGGATATTACTAAACGAAAGCATTTTAAGAAAAAATGTTGCTAATAGAACGAGAGAATACTGGGTTTCTACTCAAGAAAAATCTGATACATCTAAGAAGATAAAAAAGAGAAAATAATTTTATAAAATTTCTCTTTTTTTTTATGATATAATGGTTATAATTGGGAGGGGATAATAATGATTGAATACGAAATACCATTCGTGTGTTTAATATTTACTACAATGATATCTATAATTTTTTTCTCTAAGAAAAAAATTGAATTAGAAGAAAATTATTATTTTAAAAATATTTTAATATTCACTTTATTAGTTAATATATGCAATTTTGTTTCTCATTATGGCGCTAGTATATATTTGGTTGATACAGTAAATAATTGGTATGCTAATTTATTTGCGATTATGAATAAAATCGGTTCTTGGTTTATTGTAATTATTACTTTTAATGTCATGTCATATATGCTATACATATCTTTTGAAAAATATAGAAATAATTTTAAATTTTATAAGATGATTAATAATATATTTTATATAATTTTTGGTATTTTGATTATGAGTTTAGAATTTAATGTAATAAAAGAAGGGGCTATTACTAGTGGCAATGGTTCATCTGTTTCTTTAGCTTTTGGATTAGTTTTTTTTAGTTTGATAATTGCTATTATAGTTGCTTTAGCAAACATTAAAGTATATGATAAAAGATATATGTCTATTTATATTATAATTCCATTAATAATTGGATTAGGATTCTTTGTAATGTTTCATCCGGAATTTAATATATATGATTTAATATTATGTTTGTTATGCTATTTGATGTATTTTACTATTGAAAATCCTGATATAAAAATGTTAAATCAAATGGAATTAGCCAAAAATGAAGCTGAAAGAGCTAATAGAGCAAAATCAGATTTTTTATCTAGTATGTCACATGAAATAAGAACTCCATTAAATGCTATAGTAGGTTTATCTGAAGATAATTTAACGTATTATGATAAACTACCTAATGAAGTTATAGAAAATTCTAAAGATATTTTAAATGCTTCACAAACATTACTTGAAATTGTAGGTAATATTTTAGATTTTAATAAGATAGAAGCTAATAAGATGGAAATAATTGATGGAGTATATAATTTTAAAGAAGAAATAGAAAATATGTGTAAGGTAACTCAAACACGAATTGGAGAAAAAAATATAATATTTAATTTATCTATAGCAGATGATATTCCTTATGAATTAATAGGTGATAAAGGTAAGGTTAAAGAAATTATAAATAATTTATTAACAAACGCTATTAAATATACTGATCAAGGAAGTATAAATTTAAATATTAAATGTATAAATGATACTAATAAAAATATTTCTAACATAATTATTACTTGCCAAGATACTGGTAAGGGTATAAAAGCAGAACATATAAGTAGATTATTTAACAAGTTTGATAGATTAGATATTGAAAGAAATACAACAGCAGAAGGAACTGGACTTGGACTAGCTATTACTAAATCATTGGTTGAAATGATGGATGGTAAAATAAATGTTCAATCACAGTATGGTAAAGGTTCATTATTTATGGTTCAAATATCACAAAAGATCAGTAAATTAATTAAACCTATTACTGATAAAGATGTTTCTAAAATTTATAATGTTCAAAATGAAAATACTGTATTATATAAAGGTAAAAAATTATTAGTTGTAGATGATAATAAATTAAATATTAAAGTAGCTAGAAGAGCACTTAAAGATTTTAATTTTGTAATTGATGAATGTTATGATGGAAAAGAATGTTTAGAAAAAATTAATTCTGGTAATACTTATGATTTAATATTAATGGATATAATGATGCCTAATATGAATGGAGAAAAATGTATTGCTGAGTTAAAGAATTTAAAATCATTTAATACACCAGTAATTGCTTTAACAGCTGATGCTATTGTTGGAGTAAAAGAAAAATATTTAAAAGAAGGATTTGTAGATTATATTGCCAAACCATTTTCTAAAGAACAAATAAAAGAGAAATTAGACAAAGTCTTTTCAAATAGTTCTTCATTATAATTAGTATATAAATGAAAAATATTATATTTATGACTTAGTTGGATTTCATACTCAACTAGGTTTTTATATTATAATAAAAAATAAAAATTAATAATAAACTTTCAAACTGTGATATTAATTTTTTATGATCTACTAAAAGTAGAGTAATTTAACTAAACCAAAAATTTCATATTATGCATATATAATTAAATGTGTGATAGCGTGAAAAGTTTTATGGAAAATAAAAAAATTGGAAACATAATTAAAGAATTAAGAAAGAAAAACAATTTAAAAGAAGGACTTGTAGATTATGTTGCTAAAGAACAAGTAAAGTGATAAGCAATTTATCCATTTAATATTGTGTGTATAATATTAATAAGTGATTTTATTATTTATATGAAAGTGAGTGTGGTATTATGGAAAAATCATGTGGTGCAATAATATTTAATGAGGGTAAAGTTTTAGTTGTAAAACAAACATCTGGTTTTTATGGATTTCCTAAAGGTCATGTAGAAAAAGGAGAAACGGAAAAAGAAACAGCAATACGTGAAACTAAGGAAGAGACAGGATTAGATATTAAGATAATATCTGATAAAAGATATACACAATCTTATATAGTAAAAGAAAATGTACATAAAGATGTAGTATTCTTCATAGCTAAGTTGGAAAATAATAACGAAAAAAGACAAGTTGAAGAAATAGAAGAAATATTATGGATAGATATTAATGAAGTTGAAAATATTTTAACTTATGATAGTTTAAAAGAACTTTGGAAAGAAGTGAAAAAAGATTTTTTAGTATTGTAAAAAAAATATAATATGGTATACTTGAAGTAGATAATAATAAAAGTCGTATATGTTCGATAATATGGTTCGGACGTTTCTACAGATCACCTTAAATGACCTACTACGATAATTACGCATCTATTGAAGCTACCCTTCAAGTTTTTTGAGTTTTAAGTCATGCATGTGATTATGTATGGCTTTTATTTATCTAAATAATAGGAGGGTAGTATATGAGAAAAAAATTCTCAAAAAAACTTGATGATTTTTTCGGAATTAAAAAAAGTGGTTCTGAAATAAAAATCGAAATATTTGCAGGATTAGCAACATTCTTAGCAATGGCTTATATCCTTACTGTAAATCCAAATAATATATTATTTGGTGGACAATCTGATCCAAGATGGTCTAGTGTCTTTATAGCTACTGCATTAGGTGCAGGAATTGGTACTTTGTTAATGGCTTTGTTTGCCAAGATGCCACTTGCACAAGCTCCTGGAATGGGACTTAATGCAACAATTGGTGGAGTTATTGGTGGAACATTAGGATTCTCTTATTCATTTGGTAATGCTATGATGATAGTATTAATAAGTGGATTAATATTTTTAATGCTTTCATTAATGCCTGCTGGTAAAGATAAAATGGGAAGAAAAATTAGTGTAAGAGAAAAAATATTTGATGGTATGCCTAAAGAAATACGTAATGCTATTCCTGTAGGTATTGGATTGTTTATAGCTTTAATTGGTATGAAAAATGCAAATATAGTTGTATCTAATAAGTGGACATTATTACAATTAGTAGATTTAACTGATAAAGCAAATTGGGTTAGTAATGGTATTGCTAGAAATGCTGTTGTTGCCTTATTTGGATTAATGGTAATATCAATTCTATCTCATTATAAAGTTAAAGGTTCTGTAATTTTAGGTATATTATCTGCAACACTACTTGCACTACCATTAGGAGTAACTAATATAGATATATTACTTGGAAAAACAGATGGTATAACATGGTCTTTTTTGGATAGTTTCAAAAATTTCTTCTCAATGAATCCTGAAAAAGGTGGTATATTCCTTTCATGTTTTACTGAAGGATTTATATTTCCTAAAGGAAGTCTAATGACTACAGTAATGCTTGTTATGACTTTCTTAATGATTGATATGTTTGATACAATGGGAACAATTGTAGGGTGCTGTTGTAATGCTAAGTTAGTTGATAAAGAAGGAAAACCAAAAAATTATGATAAGATCATGAATAGTGATTCTATTGCTACTGTATCAGGAGCAGTACTTGGTACATCTACAGTTACAACTTTTGTTGAATCTGGAGCTGGTGTTGCAGAAGGTGGTAAAACAGGTCTTACTGCTCTTGTTGTAGCTTTATTATTCTTTGCATCAATCTTTTTACTTCCAATATTTGCTTTTATTCCATCAGCAGCAGTTTCTAGTGCATTAATCTATGTTGGAGTACTAATGATGTCTAATATTAAAAATATTGATTTTAATAATATAAGATATGCTGTTCCAGCTTTTTTAACTATTGTTATGATGCCACTTACTTATTCAATTACTAATGGAATAGGTATTGGAATAATTTCATATTTTATCATCAATGTAATTATCTATTTAATAGATAAATTTAGAAAAGTAGAGAATAATAAATTAAATATTTCAATTGTTACATTTATAATTACAATATTATTCTTAATTTATTTCTTAGTACCAACAGTTTTTTAAAAAAAGCATTAATTTGCTTTTTTTCTTTTATCATTGTATAATACAAACAATTTGAAATGGGGGATAATATGGATATTAAAAATATTCTAAAAAAAATTAAAGAAATATTAAAACATGACTATATTGATATTTATTCTGTAGCAATATCTGAACTAGAATTTTTTGAAACAAATGGAAAATATGAAATGAATTATAAATATCCACAAAAAGAAAGATTATTATGTATCAAATCAGGAAAATATATGATAGATATAAAGAATGGGAAAAAATATCCTATAGCAGGTAAAGAAGAAAAAGTTTCAAAAACTGAAAGAGATGCTCTAAATGGAAAAAAATATGCGTTATATTATTTTAAAGATAAAAAATATAAAAATGATAAATATATTCAAAAAAGAGCTAAAAGTATATTAGCATTTGAAATTTCTAAAGTAATTGATTTTCCAATGGATATAAGAGAAGAATATGATAAAAATTTTGAAGGCGAATCTAAAGTCATTGAATTTAAAAAATTAAGATAGATTTTCTATCTTTTTTTTTATATAATTAAAGATGGTGAGAACATGCAAAAAGAACATATTAATAAAATTTCAAAATATGAATCATCTGATTTCAAACAATTTAGACTTAATAGTTATGAAATGTTTAAATCTAGTTTTAATCCTATTTATGGTCCAACAATCAAAGAAGATTTTGATAAGTATAATTATGAAAATACTCATTTAAATATAGATAAATATGATGATGGTGTAATATACTGTGATATTAATACTGCATCTAAAAAATATAAAAATCTATTTGATAAATATTTTAATAATATAATTAAGTATGATGAACATAAATATACTATGTTTAATTCTGCTATGTTTTGTGGTGGTATGTTTATATATATCCCAAAGAATAAAAAAAATATTTCTCTTGACATAAAATGTGTTAATCCTATAGAAAGAACAATAATAGTTGTAGATGAAAATTCAAGTTTGGAAATTAATGAATTTATAAATAATAATAAAAATATCTTAAATAATTATGTAGTAGAAATTTATGTAAATAAAAATGCAAAATTAATATATACTTCTAATCAAAATTTAGAAAAAAATATTTATAATTTGAATATTAAAAGAGCTTCTATTTTAGAAAACGGACATATTGATTATTACTTAAATTCTTATGGATCATATATAACTTATGAATATCCATGTATTAGACTAGAGGGTGATAATTCATGTGCTAACGTGATTTTAAATGTTAAATCAGAAGGTATACAAGAAATAGATTTAGGTAGTAAAATAATTCATATGGGAAAAAATACTAAAAGCAATATTGATAGTAACTTCACCGTATCAAAAAAAGGTTATGCTGCATATAGAGGTTTAGTTGAAATAAAAAAAGAAGCAAGTAATTCAATATGTAATATTAATTCCAATACATTTATAAATGATAATTATTCTAGGTGTGATATAATTCCAAAACATTTTGTTAATAATAATACATCAATAATTAATCAAAATTCAAACATTAAAAAACTGGAAGTATAATCTTCCAGTTCTTTTTTAAGCTTCTTTCTTTTCTTTCTTTGTTGATAGAAATGTAACTTTTTCAGCAACTAGTTCCATTACTGAATGATGAGCATCTTCTGTAGTATATTCACGTGCTTGAACTCTTCCTTTAACTCCTACAAGATCTCCTTTTTGACAATAATTAACGACATTTTCAGCTATTCCTTGCCATAATACACATGGTATAAAGTCTGTTTCATATTCACCATTTACATTTTTATAACTTCTAGGTACCGCTAATGTAATATTAGTAACTTTTTTTCCATTTTCTGTCTCTTTTAATTCAGGCTCTCTTACAATTCTACCAACTATAACTGTTTGGTTTAACATATAATATCACCTCCCTTCGAGAGATAATAATATACTAAAAGAAATATTATTACAAACAAGCAAATTTAAACAATTGAAAAGATTATTTCTTTAAAAATTTAAAAATTATTGGAAATTTTTGGTAATATGTATTTTAAAATATACATAATTTTAAAAATTGTTAAAAATTAAAAAAAGTGCAAAAAAATTATTTTTCACACTTTAATTCATATTCTTCACCAGTAATTTTATTTTTTTCAATTGTAAAAGTAATTTTAGTACTACCTTTGCAACCTTCTAATGATTTTAATTTGTATTCTTTATTACCAGAATTATTAGCTTTTTTAAGCATATCTAAAGTAACATCCGCTTTATCAATTCCACTTACTCCAGACATATATGTTTGATAATAATCAGTTCCAGCATTCTTTAATTGTGTTTTTCTTTTATTATCTTTGTTGCATCCTGTTAGAAATAAACATCCAGCTAAAAGAATTAATAATGTTTTCTTTTTCATAATTCACCTCTATTATAATTATAACATAGATATTAAAAAAATATATAAATTTTGCTTGAATATATAAATAAATAAGATTATAATATATACGTTAAATTGATGGGAGGAAAAATATGGTAATAGGTGAACGTATTAAACAAGCTCGTATTAACCAAGGACTAACTCAAGAAGATTTAGGAAAAGCTCTAAATGTTTCCAAAGTATCTATATGTGGATATGAAAAAGGAACACGTACTCCAACAATGGAAAACTTTATGAAATTAATAGAAATACTAGAATGTGACCCTAATTATTTATTAGGAAGAGATATAGAAGCAAAAGTAGAAAATAAAAAAGTTACACTATTAAAAGAAGATATTAAGATAATAAGAGAGTTAAAAAAACATAATGAATTATATTATAAAATAATATCAGATCCAGTAAGAACTATTGAACTTATAAGAAGAAGAATTAAATAGGTATATACCTATTTTTTTTATTGTATGATATACTTATAATAGGTGATAATATGAACATAGTAGATATAATAAACAAAAAAAGAAAGAATATTGAATTAAATGACGAAGAAATTAAATATGCAATTGAAGGATATGTAGCAAATAAGATAAAAGATTATCAAATGAGTGCTTTATTGATGGCAATATGTTTAAATGGTATGACTGATCATGAAACAGCAGTACTAACAGAAGTAATGTATAAAAGTGGAGATATAATTAATTTAGATAAAATTAAAAGTACTAAGGTTGATAAACATTCTACAGGTGGAGTAGGAGATAAAACAACTTTAATTTTACTTCCACTAGTTGCTTCTTGTGGTGTAGTAGCTCCTAAAATGAGTGGAAGAGGTTTAGGTTTTACAGGAGGTACAATTGATAAATTAGAATCTATTCCTGGTTTTAATACAAAATTAGATATTAATGATTTCATGGAACAAGTAAATGAAATAGGGGTTGCTATTGCTAGTCAAACAGGTAATTTAGTACCAGCAGATAAAAAAATATATGCTTTACGTGACGTAACAGGAACAGTAGAATCTATTCCTTTAATAGCTTCATCTATTATGAGTAAAAAACTTGCAAGTGGGGCTGACACAATTGTAATTGATTTAAAAGTTGGTAATGGGGCTTTAATGAAAGATTATGAAAGTGCTAAAAAATTAGCTGAAACTATGGTTAATATTGGTAAGAGTCATAATAGACAAGTTATATGTGTACTTACTGATATGAATCAACCTTTAGGATGTGCTATAGGTAATTCATTAGAAGTAAAAGAAAGTATAGATGTACTAAATAATAGAGGCCCTAAAGATATAACTAACTTAATTATTGCACTTGCAACCATTATGGTATCATGTGGACTTGGTATATCATTTGAAGAAGCAAATAAAAAAGTCCATGATAATTTAAATAATGGCAATGCATATGTAAAATTTTTAGAACTTGTTAAAAAACAAGGAGGAAGAATTGAAGAGTTGGATGTTGCTAAAAATGTAGTTAGTATAAAAAGTAGATTATCTGGATATATTAATGAAATTAAAACTGATGATTTAGGTGAAATATCTCGAAAACTTGGTGGTGGAAGATATGAAAAGAATGATGAAATAAACTTTGGTGTAGGTTTAGTATTATCTAAAAAATTAGGTGATTATGTAATGGAAGATGAAGAAATATTAAAGGTATATTTTGATGATAAAAGTGTTAGTGTAGATGAAATATTAAAATGTTTTAAAATAGAAACTAATAAAATAAATTCTAATCCTCTTATATATGAAGTGATTAAATGATTATAATTAAAAAAATGTTTTGGATATATACATTACCATTTTTATTTTTAATTGGATATATACTTGTAGCGTTTATTTTTAAAGTTATTAAAGAAGTAATTAAGAAAGAAGTATCATTAGAAGATTTTACAAAAGAAGTGGATGTAAGATATGCAAGATGTGATACTGTGTATAACTCGCTTGAAAAATTAAATAATTATCATAAAATAGTTCTTCTTACAAATGATACCATGTTGTTTATGAATGAGTACAGTATATCTTTAATAACAGTTAAAAATTATATTGGAACAATAAAAGGTAATGAAGATGATAAAATATTAACTATTAAATCTGAAGAAGAATTGGAAGTAGAAAATCCTAAAAGTTTGTTAAATAAAGTATATGATAAAATAAAAGAAAAAATACCTAATTATGAGGTAAAAAAGTATTTAATTCTTGGTACTGTTTGTATTACTAATTTGAAATATAAAGATATAAAAATATTACGAATGAATAATTATTATTATTATATAAATAAGTTAGGTATTAAAAAAATATATACAAAGGAAATTATTGATAAAGTATTTGATGGTTTAAAATGGTAGAATTAATATCAAATAAATATTTAATTACTAGTATTACAAAATTATTTTCATAAAATGAAATAAAAAATATTTGATTGTGTAAAGTAATGTAAAAAGTATTGATTAAAAAAAAATTATAGTTTATTATCATAATAGGGAGTGTGATAAAGTGAGACATCCATCAATAGATAAACTACTAAATAAAGTTGGCTCAAAATATTTATTAGTGAATGTTGTTGCTAAAAGAGCGAAAGAAATTGAAAACAATGGCTTTTACCAAATGAAAGAATGTGAATATAAATCAGTAAAACCAATTGGTAGAGCATTAGAAGAAATAGCTAAGGACCTTGTTCGTATAAAAAAGGATTAGCTTTTTTTAATTAGAAAGGACATCATGAAGTACAGAAAACTAAAAAATGGAAAATATAAAATTGTTGATATGAATATAATTACATATGAAGAAGTTGTAATGAAATATTTTAATCAAAATGTGAGTATGGAAACAATATTAAAAGAAAATGAGTTTTATGATGAATATTATAAATGTATTAGATTAATAAACAAAAGATTAAGATCAATTAAAGAAATAAAAAAAATAACTAATAGTGATGTATTAGATAGATTGATTACTAATGGTTATCTTAATGATTTAAGATATGCTAAAGCATTTATACATGATAAGTATCTTTTATCCAATGAAGGGCCATTAAAAATCAAATATAAGCTTATCTCAAATGATATTGATGAATTAGTTATTGATGAAATATTAAAAGAATATGATTTTAGTAAAAAAATAAAGAATACTTTACTTAAATATGGTATAGAGGATGGTACTCGGAAATTATTAAGTAGAGGATATGATCTAGAAGATATAAAAAAAGAAATTCAATAGAATTTCTTTTTTTTATCCTTGTTGTTCTTCAGTTTTTTGAGTTTCGTTGTAACTTTTAACTACAGTATCATATGCTTCTTTAATTTTTTTATCATTAATTTTTAAATTGTAGTTTTTACGAATTTCTGCCCATGCTTTAGAAACAATATTTGCGTCATTTTTAGTTGCTTCTTCATATAAAGAATCAACAATATCATCTTGAGCATCTTTTAAACTTGGTTTTTTATTTTGTTTAACTCTTAAAATAACGAAATATCCATAACTTGATTCAACAGGTTCAGTTGTGTATTTTCCATCTTCTAGTGCTACAACAGCATCCCAGAATTCAGATACTACTTCATCTTTAGTAAATCCATTAAATAATCCACCTTCACTAGCTGTAGATGAATCATCAGAATATTTTTTAGCTAATTCAGCAAAATCTTCATCTTTTTTAAGTTTTTTAATAACTGTATTTGCTTTTTTAAGAGCTTCTTCTTCTGCTTTTTTAACTTCTTCATCACTCATACCATCTTTAGTTTTTGGTTGAATTAAAATATATCTTGCAACCATAGAACCTTCAACTTTTTCATTATAATAGTTTTTAATATCACTTTTACTGAAGTTATTCTTTTTAATATAGTTTTCAGCAACAATGTTCTTTAATTGATCTTTTATAACTATTTTTTTAAAAGCTTCTTCATTATCATATCCAGCACCAGCTAGTGCAGTTTTAAAATCTTGTCCATAACTTTCGTATTGAGCTTTTAGATTTTCAAGATAACTGTCAGCATATTCTTCTGCTTCTTTTTTATCATCGTCATCTACTTCTTTTTTAGTAATGTATTCATCGATTATAGAAGTAAGAACATTTTGACCTCCTTGTTCTTTTAATTCTGTGTATAAATCGTTTGCTGTAAATTTTTTACCATCTATTGAAGCAACTACTTCATCTCCATTTTTTATAGCAGGTACCTTTCTTTCATTAATAAGCATACCAATTAAAACACCAATGATTACCATCACACCACATAATAATGCAGTTTTCATATTTTTGTTTTTCATAAGCTTGTCTTTCATAAAAATCTCCTTCCATATTAAGTATAATGGTGTCATCATACGATATAATCTTATCAAAAAAATTATGAAAATACAATAATTTCTTTAAAGTATTCACATATATTTCATAATTCCATAAAATATTGTGAATAGAAAAAAAGGAGGTAAGTCGTATGTGTAACACAGGTATATCAGGAGCAGCTATTGTTTTAGTATTATTCATATTATTAATAATTATACTTGGAGCTTACATCTAAGGAGGTGTAAAAATGGCTTGTCAAAATACAAATAATTGTAATAATACCAAACATAATTCTTCCAATTATATAATAATTGTAGTATTATATATTCTACTCGCTATAATTTTAGGAGCTTGGATATGGTAAAATTAAAAAGAGAATTATTCTCTTTTTTCATGTCAAGTTTTACATTTAAACATTGAAAATATATTATATATAATGTAAAATGTTAATGTAAGGTGAGTACATTTAAGGAGGAATTATTATGCATATAAGTGTTTTATTAAATGAATGTATAGAAAATTTGAATTTAAAAGATGATAGTGTAATCGTTGATTGTACTCTAGGATACGGGGGACACAGTAGCGAAATTTTAAAAAGAGTTACTAAAGGAAAACTATATTCTTTTGATCAAGATGATGAAGCTATAAAATCAGCTAAAAATAGATTAGATAAAATAGGAAATAATTATACTATTATAAGAAGTAACTTTGTAAATTTAGAAAGTGAAATAAAAAAATATGAAAACAGTGTTGATGGAATACTTTATGATTTAGGAGTATCATCACCTCAATTAGATGAAGCTGAAAGAGGATTTAGTTTTCACAATGATGCTGAATTAGATATGCGTATGGATAAAACTAGTCCATTAAAAGCATATGATGTTGTTAATAATTATTCATATGAAGAATTAACTAATATACTATATAAATATGGAGAAGAAAAATATGCATCAAGTATTGCAAAAAAAATAATTAAAGAAAGAGAATTAAAACCAATTAAAACAACTTTAGAATTAGTTGAAATTATTAAATCAGCTGTTCCAGAAAAATATAAAAGAGATAAACACCCAGCAAGAAAAACATTTCAAGCTATTAGAATAGAAGTTAATAAAGAATTAGATGTGTTTGAAAGCAGTTTACGTCAAGCTTTAGATTTAGTTAAAATTGGTGGTAGAGTATGTGTTATAACTTTCCACTCACTAGAAGATAAGATATGTAAAAATATTTTTAAAAGTGTTAGTGAGGTAGATAAGAATTTAAGAAACATGCCTATCATCCCTGATGAACTGATGCCTAAATATAAAGTTATTGCTAATATTAAACCTTCTTTAGAAGAACTAGCTAATAATAATAGAGCAAGAAGTGCTCGCTTAAGAGTAATTGAAAGGGTAAGATAAATAATGAAAAAGAATAAAAAGGCGGTAATTAGATTTACAAAAGGGGAAAAATTATTAATGTCGTGTTGTTTATTTTTGCTTATAACTATGTTATTAGTTCAAGTATTCTGTGGTTCTTTAGAGGGTAATTTAAATATGAGTGTTGAAAAACTAAAGTATCAAATTCAAGAACAAGAAAAGAAAAATGAAAGTTTACAAATGCAAGTAAGTGAATTAACTAGTTACGATAAAATCAAAGATATAGTTAAAGAAATGGGACTTGCATATAATAATGAGAATATCATAGTTGTTACAAAATAAACGAGGTGCTAATATGAGAGATAAAAAGAAAAATGTAAAAAAATGGAATGCTCCGGCATATTTTTTTCGTGTTGTTTTTATCTCTTTTTTAATTATTTTTGCACAATTAACATATATATCAATGTTTCCAAACTTATATGGATATAATATGGATGAATTTGCTAAAGCTAGAAATACATATTCAACTAAATTATATGCTAAAAGAGGAACAATATTTGATAATGAAGGAAATACTTTAGCACTTAATGTAGCATCATATACAGTAATTGCTTATTTAAGTGAAACAAGAACAGGTAAAAGTTCAACACCTTTACATGTAGTTGACAAACAACTTACTGCAAAAAAATTGTCTCCTATTCTAAACATGAGTGAAGAATATATATTGTCATTATTAAATAAAAATGCTTATCAAGTTGAACTGGGGCCTGGTGGTCGCGGAATTACAGAACTAGTAAAAGAACAAATTGAAGAATTAAATTTACCAGGGATAGATTTTAAAGAAACTTTTAAAAGATATTATCCTAATGGTGATTTTGCATCTTATGTAATAGGATATGCTAGACAATATGAGGAAAATGATTCTGATGGATATACTAATACATCAATAGTTGGTGAACTAGGTATTGAATCAAAATATAATAAATTACTTACTGGTACAAATGGTAAATTAACTTTTCAAAGAGATAGATATGGATATAAAATACCAGACACTAAAGAAGATAGAATAGAAGCAATTGATGGATCAGATGTATATTTAACAATTGATTCTAACATTCAAAGATTTGTTGAAAGTGCAATGCAAAATATAAAAGGATATGAGCCAACATGGGCAAATATTACATTAATGAATGCGAAAACTGGTGAAATACTTGCAACATCAAGTTTGCCTTCATTTGATCCTAATTTAAGAAATGTTTCTAATTATCAAAATCCAATTGTAACATATTCATTTGAACCAGGTTCTACTATGAAAACTTTTTCATATATGTGTGCTATTGATTCTGGCAAATATAATGGTAATACACTTGTTAATACAGGAAGTTTAATGATAGGGGATGATGAAGTTCGTGACTGGAATCGTACTGGTTGGGGATCAATATCATTAGATAAAGGTTTCGTCTATTCTTCTAATGTTGCTGCAACAACTATTGTTCAAAATGTTATAAATAAATCAGAATTAAGAGATTGTTATGAAAAATATGGATTTGGCAAAATAACAAATATTGAACTATCACATGAAGCAGCAGGTAATTTAAATTTTACTTATCCAATAGAAGTTGCTACGGCATCTTTTGGTCAAGGTATAACAACAACAGTACTTCAACAACTTCAAGGTTTATCAATTATTGCTAATGATGGTAAAATGATTAAACCTCATATTGTTAGTAAAATAATTGATACAAATAATAATGAAATATTATATGAAGGAACTATTCAAAAATCTGATCAATTAGTAAAAAAATCAACAGTAGAATATATTAAAAATTTGCTAGATCAAGTTGTAAACGATACTAGTGATTGGAATCGTAGTGGCCAACAATTTATGATTCCTGGATATGATATTATAGGTAAAACTGGTACAGCTCAAATAGGTACTAATAATGGTTATTTACAAGGATGGAATGATTATATTTATTCATTTGCTGGAATGTATCCTAAAAATGATCCTGAAATTATTATTTATGCTGCTGTAAAACAACCTAATGATGGTTCTAATAATTCTATAGCAAATGCATTTAAAGAAATAGTAATAAATACTACTAAATATTTAAATATATTTGATATTTTTGATAATAATTCAAGTGTTGAAAATATAGTATTAAAATCATATAAAAATAAAGAAACAAATAAAGTAGAAGAAGAATTGAAAAGTAAAAATATTGATGTAATTAAAATAGGTAATGGTAATAAAATCATAAAACAATATCCTAAATCAGGAAGTGAAGTGTTATCTTATCAAAAAGTAATGTTAGTAACAAATGATACTAATTATGAATTACCATCACTCTATGGATGGTCTAAACAGGATTGTAAAAATTTATTTAAACTCATAAATAGAAATTACATAATTGAAGGTAATGGTTATGTAACAAGTTATGAGATTTTAGAAGATGGAACTGTTAAATTATTATTAAATAACAAGTGGGAAATAGGATAAAAACTATTTCCTTTTTATTTACATTTTTGTAATGTAAAGTATGAAAATGTAAAGTAATTATAAGTCAACTTGACAGTATTATAATTTGATGTTAACTCTTGTAAAATAAGGGATTTTTTTATTTTTCAAAAACATATTGACAAAGAAAAAACCATCATTTTATAATATGACTTAATGACAAAAATTAGAAAGTTGGAAGTATATGTTTAGAAAAGTTTTGAATATCGTTTTTTATATTTTAATGACTACATTGTTTTTAATATGGGTTATAGATTACTCAAATGTAGTATTAAAAAAAGATCCATTATTTTGTGTTGAATACAAAAAAAATAAATATGAAGACGGGTACACTAATATATGTAATGGTGTTGGTTACAAAGTAATTAAGTATAATAGAAAATCATTAACCAAAGGATATACATATGGGTCACTTTTATTAAAAGAGATTGGAGCTGATATAAATGAATAAAAAATTAATAACAATAGTTGGTTTTTTTATAATGGCAATAACTATGATTAATATAATCAATCCTAGTAGCAAAATTGAATTAGTTAAAACTGATAAAATTGTAAAAGAAGAAAAAATCGAATTAACTTTAACTAATACATTAATTGAAATTACAGAAGGAGAAGAATTTGATTTATTAAGCGTAGTGGATTCTAAACATAACGTAAGAGTTAATTATGAAACTACTAAAGATTTAGAACCAGGATCTTATGAAATAAAATATTATGCAAATGTAGGTGGAAGAAATATAACAAAGTCTGCTACTTTAATAGTGCATGAAAAAATTAAAGAAGAAGCTATAAAAAATAATGTTGTATTACTTTCAAATAATTATTTTTATGCTCCAGTAAAAAAACATACTAATCCTACAATAATTTTATCTAATGATAATTCTTATACTATTGAAAGAGGAACTGCATTACCAACTTATTATGCTAATGCTATTGACTGTGATAATAATCCTTTAGATGTAGTTATAAATAGTAATATTGATATTAACGAAGTAGGATTATATTATGTAACTTTTAGTACTGTAGACTCTTTAGGTTATGAAACAACTATTACTAAAGAGGTAAGTGTTATTGATACTACTAAACCAATTGTAGAAATTAATAATTCTTCTGATTCATTATGGACTAATAAAGATGTAAATATTACTTTATCTTCAAATGAGGATGTTACATATTATGTAAGTTATGACCAAGAAAATTATGAAAAATTAGAATCTAATACTTTAGATTTTTATGAAAGTACAGAAACAATAGTATCTATTGTAGCTGTTGATAATTATAATAATGTAAGTGATGTTTATGAAACTTATGTAAGAATTGATAAAGATGCACCAACTGTAGAAGATAATCAAACAATTGAGGTTGAAGATTTAGAAAATTTTGAATTAACAGATTATATTGAAGCTAGTGATATTAATGGGGTAAATATGACTAGAGGAGAAACTGTTGAAAATGTGGACGGAAGTTATACATTAAATGTTAATGTTTTTGATAATTTAGGTAATTCAACAAATATTAATGTTATTGTTAATGTAAATTGATATTTAAAAATATCTTCTAATATGCTAAAATATTTATAGTATAGAAGGGGATAACAATGGAAGAAAAATACTTTGATGAAATAGATAGAGCATTAGAAATAATAAATACACCACGTGGTGATTTTGAAGAAGCAAGAAACATATTACAAAATATAATCGATGAAGTAACACCAATAATAGATCCAGGTGTAAAACTCATAAGTGTTAATAATATTATTGAATATTATATGTTTAATAATCGTTTTAATAAGTCTTTAAAATATACAATATTAGATTTTCCTCTGCATAAATTGTATCATTATATAGCTCTTTCTTATGTTAATGAAAAGGATTATGATGAAGCTATTAATTACTTTAAAAAAGCTATTAGCATAAGTCCTTATGATATTAATAGTTATTTTGAATTAGTTGATACTTATAAAATAGAAAATGAATTTGAAAAAATGTATAGAACATTATTTGAACTACAAAAGTACGTTTATACACCAGAAGATTTAGCTAGTTTTTATATCGAATTAGGTGATTACTTCATATATAAAAAAAATTATGACTTTGCTAATATACTATATAGTTATTCGACATATTTTAATGAAAATAATTATGTTGAAAAAGCACTTACAAAAATAGCATTAGATTTAAAAAGACAACTAATACTAAATACCAAAGAAGAATGTATTCAATATTTGACTAGATATAAATTTCCAGTAAATGCAAGAAAAGAAAATATTGACTTAATTTATGAATTATACAATAGAACAAAAGAACATCCTGAAGACTATGAATTAAGAAGAAATCTTAAAGAAATATTATATAGAATTACAAAAGATGAAATATTTGAAGATAGATTAACTATAAAAAACAATCAATTAGGATTTACTTTTAAAATACCAGAAAAATGGAAAGCATTAGATAGAACACAATTTAATAAAGTTAGTACAGGTGCATATACTTTGTATGTTATTGAAATTACACGTAATGTTGTATTAAATTTAGATATTGTTAAAAGTGTTAACCAATCTAATTTGATAGAAGAATACAAAATATTTAGAGATTATGTTGTTAAACAGGGATTTAATGTCGTTCTTGAAAGTGAAATTGATGCTACTAATATAAAATATATTCAAATGATTACTCAAAAAAGGTTATTAAATGAATATATTACCTTAATACATTGTATATTTATAATCAAAGGACAAGTTCTTGATTTTACTATGCCTACTAATAGGAACTATAATGATAAGAATATAAATACTCTTTATAGTGATGAAAATGTAATAAGATTAAATAAAATTATAAACAGTATAGAGTTTTTTTAAAAAATTATGATATAATATGTTTGAGGATTGAGAATTGATGAGGCCCTAATCATTGATTTCATCTTTGACTTAACATATTATATATCAATCCTCATTATGAAAGAGGGATTTAAATGGGTTTAATTAAAGCTGTTACAAGTTCTATAAGTTCAACTCTAGGAGATCAATTTAAAGAGTTTGTAACTTGTCCTGAAAATGGAGGAAATTACATTATTCAAAGAGGATATGTACAACACGGGAAAGGAAATCGTAATCCACAAGAAGGTATTCTTTCTAAAGGAACAGCTATAGCTGTACCAGAAGGAATGTCTATGATGGTTATAGATAACGGTCAAATTGTAGAATTTACAGCTGAACCAGGAGTATTTGTATTTGATAATTCAACAGAACCAAGTATTTTTGCTGGTAATTTTGGTCAAAACTTAATTGAATCAATTAAAACGATTGGTTCACGTATAACATTTGGTGGACAAACTGCAAAAGATCAAAGAGTATATTATATTAATACTAAAAGAATTGCAGGAAATAAATTCGGTTCACCACAACCTAAAAAAATTACAGATGAAAAATATGGTATGTTAGAAGTTACTTTTAATGGTGAATTCGTATTCCAAGTTGAAGATCCAGCAGTACTTGTTAAAAGTGTAGTAGGATCTAATCCTAAAGATGCTTTAACTATTGATGATATAATTGGATCTCAATTAAAGAGTTTATTTGTTGAAAAATTAACTTTGGGTATTTCTGAAATAATGAGAGTTAATAAAGTTTCATTTGGTGATATGGGTCTATATGGATCTGATCTATCTAAAAAAATGAATGAACTTTTGAATGATTCATGGAAGACATATGGTTTAGTGTTAACTGATGTTGCTATTCGTGATATCAATTTAACAGATGAATCTATGAGACGTGTTAATAAGATTGATGATGCACAAATATTTAGTAATGCAAATCTTCAATCTGGTTTAATGGCAAGTGCTACAGCAGATGCTATGCAAGCTGCTGCTAGTAATGGTTCTGGTTCTATGATGGGATTTATGGGCATGAATATGGCTCAAAATGCAGGTGCAACTGTAATGGGTGTAGCAAATCAAAATGCTCAATCTCAGGCCGCTCAAGGATTCTGTCCTGATTGTGGCACTCCAAAAGTAGGTAATTTCTGTACAAATTGCGGTAAAAAATTAAACTAAAAAAAAGACAATTTAAGATACTACTACCTGTCAAGTACTCACTAAATAAAAAGATAAATTAATTTGAATATTTTAGACGATACTGTACAGGTGACAAGTATCCAAGATTCTTTTGAATACGTTCATTATTATACCAATGAACGTATTTTTTTATTTCTTCAGCAGCTTGTTTTCTAGT
>JALERC010000027.1 GCA_022763805.1 Mycoplasmatota bacterium
ATGTCAATAATGCATAGCACGAATGAAATGAGTTTATTATTGACATCAATCAAATAAGTTATAAAATGACAAACAAAAACGAGAATATTTTCCCGTTAATGTTTAAAAAATTTTGAGACATTTTCCTAAATTATTGACATATAAAAATGTAAAAAAAATGTAATATAAGAATGTATAATTTTGTACATTCTTATATTACCATTAACAATTACGTACATAGAATTAAGTCCTAAACTCTTGACTTTAATCTATTAATAAGTGTTTAATACAATACCTTTTGAAAGGAGGTATTTTGATGAAAGCAAAAGAAATATTAGAACTTATTGCATCACCCTGGTGCTCTAATCAAGATATTATGAAAATTGCTAATCTATCAGCTTCTACTGCTAGTAAGGTTAAACGAACTATTGAGATGGACTTTAGAAAAAAGAATCCTACTAAGTTTATACCTTCGCATTGTGTACCAACAAAAGAAGTAATTAAATACTTTGATCTGAATGTTGAGTTTTTAAAAAGTATTGCTAATATTAAAGTTGATGAGGATGATAATGAATAAACATCAAGAGCAATTATTAAATCTTTGCGGTTATCATGTTGATGAAAATGGCTCAATTATTAAGGAAGATGAAAGTAAGTTATCCATTATTCTATTTGATAAGGAAACTAGATTATTTAATATTTCTATTTCAGCATATACATTTAATCCAGGAGACCATGATTCCATTGAATATTTTTCTGTAGAATTAAATCATAAATTAGTACTTGTATATGAACTTAATTTAGTAAAGGATAAATGCAATGAGTAAATATGTTATTGCACATGGTCATGATGAATTCAAGTTATACTTGGCTGACTTCTTTATTAATCCTTTAGATTCTGGAACTATATTAACTTGCGATATAGATATCTTAAAAGCTAAAATATATAACTCGTATAGAATCGATAAGAGTGATTTAGATTTCATCGGTGATCCTAGCTTAAAAGTATTACCTATTTGTCCTATATGTGATAAAGTTTACGAAACTCATCCAACTATATATAGAAAAAATAATAAAACTAAAATATGTACTTCGTGCGGTACACGTGAAGCATTAGAAATATTTCAAACTAAAAGAGTCGATTAATTCGACTCTATTTTTTTATTATTCTATCTATTTCATCTATTGTATATACTTTAACATTTAATTTTAATGCCTTATTACTTATTAAAGAATTATTTACAATAAAACAGTAATCAATTTTCCATTTAATATTCTTTAGATTATATTGGCTAATAAAACATTCTAAATTTTCTTCACACCATTTTACTCTTCTCATATGTTTGTTATAAAAACTATCTTTATTATCAAAATTGAATGTATCGTTATATTCATTTTGCATCTCATATATATTTCGTGATAATTCATAATTCTTTACTTCAGCAATTGTTATTGTTTTTTTCTTTTCAGAAATAATTATAATGTCCAAATCACCAAGATCTTGTTTTTTACTATTTAATATTCTTTTACCATTTACCTTTTTTAAGTTTTTGTCCACAATAATATTATCGAATTGACATAAATAATTAAATACAAGATCATTAAAATCTTCACCTTTTTTATTATTTACTTTTGCTATATAGTTTTTCATCTGAGTACTTTTACATTTTAAAGTACCATTATTAATTAAATCTAATAAAAAATAAACTGAACTAATTAGTACTCGATATCCATAAATTATTTTATTACCACTTATTATAAGAGGTTTTCTATTAAATGATAAAGGTCTATTATTTCTCCAAGGATAAACATCTTCTTTCTTACATCCTTTAGGTGGTATTAAATAATTATCTCTCTCTTTCAATGATAAATTATCAATCATTTTTTCAAAAATATCTTTTTTAATTTTCCCATTTATTATTTTTTCTAAATCAGTTTTTTCTATTTCAAATATATCATCCAATAATGGATTTTTATTTTCTGCATATTCTAACATTGAAATTATTAATTCTGTAAAATCAGAAAAACTATAACCAAATTCATCTACAAATGCTTCATCGAATCCAGGAATATCTTTGCTGATTTTTTCACTATTTTTTAAAATGTTTTCTCTTTTTATTCTTCCTGATGGAGACATTCTGCTTGTCTTAGCATTTTGTAATATCATACTTATTCTGTTTGTAAAATCATGATTGTAACCAATTCTATTTGACTTTAGTAAACATAAAGTATTTTCAGACATACCAAAATGAAATATATCACAAGCATATGCAAAATCAATTATTTGAGACGCGATTGACAGACAATACTCTACATCGTAAAAAGAAATCTTTTTTTTTCCATAATCAGTGAATGTACTAGACAACTCTATTAAAAATTTTAAAGCTACTGATGTTCTATTTAAATTATTAAAATTATTATTAATTTCTTTTTTTCGATTTGGATAACAAGCTAAATCATTAGCATAATTATTTTGTCTTATATGCAAAGAACTTAGATTCTTCTCATATTCATAGTAAAGATATTTTATCAAATCCTCTTTCTTAAAAGATTGTAATCTAAAATACAAATCATTGTATAAAAATCCAACTACTTTATTTAAAATTGTATAATCACTTATTTTCCCATAGTCAATTTTTAATTCATTAATTATATATTTCCCTACATCATCTAAAATTAAATTAATGTCAGAAGCATTTACCGTTAATATTTTCGAATCATCAAAGGGAATCATATATGGTTCCTTTATCGAATTAGTTACTACGATCTTTTTTTTATACTTATTATCAAATATAGTATCCATATATGATAATTCATCATTTTCCCCATATAATTTAAGTATATTAGTAATTATATTAATAATTATTTCCTTTTCTAATTTATTATCTTTATCATCAAATCGTAATAAAGCATTCTTTTCAAAATACAAATTTATATCGTTTTTTTCTGCTCTTATTATTATTTTATCATCACCATAATTTTTACCATCTGAATTAAAATTCATATTATTGTCGCAATCAATATTTATATTAATAACTCCATCTATCTTTTTAAATATAGGTTCAGCCTGAACTAACCAATAACTAATCATATCAATTAACATTTTTATAACATGATATTTTTCTTTTGACAAATTTTTTGAGGATAATATCCACAGATTCAAATTTCCAAACTCTATAACATTATTTAGTTGTTTTTCAAAGAATAATCCTGGAGCAAAGTATATATTATCATCCATCTTTATTACTTCAATAAAGGAATAATTATTTTTATATTTTGATAAATGAAATCCTTCTTTTATGTACGCATCTAAAATATAATCACTACTATATTCACCTATTATATGTAAAAATATGTTCTTGGTATCAAACTCATCATTTATATAAAATGAATAATCTTTTTTCACATATAACGCAATCATATTTAATTCAGAAAATAAATTTTTATGATAATCATTTAATCTATTTCTAGCAACTACGTATCTATATAAAAACATTGGATCATCAGCTTCATTTATTGCAATAGAATCAATTTCATAAGGACTTAATATTAATATATTTTTTTCATTACTCAAATCAATTTTATAATACATATTTCGTCCAGTAGATGTTGGAGTTATTATTACTACTATTTTACCTTCATCAAATCCTTTAGAAATTAATTGTTTTTTAACTTTATCAATTCTTTTAGAGATAAAACTATCTTTTTTTGAAAAATAATAGTTATTATATTTGTTAAAATCATTTCCATCATCAAAAAGAACAATATTGTATAAAACTATATCATTTCCACACAAATATAAATTCTCGTTACAGATACCATCATCATATAATTCAATATTCATTTCTTTATTATTTAATGTGTAAGATGTAATTCTACTAAATTTCTTTTTTAATTCAAAAAAAATCAGTTTATTGTATTCTTTAAATATATCAATATCTTCACATTTTATAAATCTATTAAATATTTCTTTAACCAAAATACTAAGAAATGTTGTTACATCTATAATTAATAATTTATTTTCTTTTTTAATAAATGGTCTTTTATAAAACAATTGTTCATCAAAATTTTGAATATCATCCAAACAAATATCTCCAAATTTAATTAATAAATCATCAATAGAATCACCAAATAATTTAACAATATATTCATAATCAAACATTACAGCATCTTTATATTTTTCTAAATACTTGGATGATGGACAAACAACATCAATATCTTTATTATAATATTTCAAATCGGAAAATGAAATATTTATTTTTTTTACTATTGTTTCTGATAGTGTTAACATTCCTTTTATTAAGTGTTTCAAATATATTTTATCTTCAACTTCTAATTTGTCATTATAAATACTATATATTTTTAAAAGTTGATTTAAATGAATTGGAGATAAGGAATTAGCACCCATAAAAATATTATAGTTTCCATAATAATTAACTGGTAAGTAAAACGGGAATTCTGGGGGATCAATCATTTTTTTTTCATCTAATTCATAAAACGATTTAATAAAATACTTGAATTTTCCTATACTTATTTTATTATCTGAATTAAATTCATTTTCAGGAATTGATAATGCGGTGCTAATCATCAATTGAAATATGACTGATTTACTTTGATTTTCAGGCATTAACATTAAAGAAGAAGTATTATTTAAGAAATCATACATATTATATTTTTTTAATTCTTCTCTTAATTGAATTATTCTTGTTAAATCACTGTTATTCTTTGAAATTATGTTATCTTTTATTAATTCTTTAATATTCATAAAACACCTCCACAAAAAAATGAGATATTCCACCATTAAAAATGAAATAATACTCATATCATCTACACACATTATAACACGATTTCAACTATATTCTTGACTATTTTGTTTAAATAAGTGATTAATACAACGATTGGAGGTAACTATGAATTATTTAAATAGTTTAATACTTGTTGGCAAATTTAATTCACTAATAAAAATAAACGATAATATATCATGCTTAAATATTTTTCAACATCATGAAGATGGAGATGTTATTATTCCTATTATCATTTTTGATAAATGTGCTGAACACCTAAAGAAATCATGTGAGTCTGGAGACTTAATTGGAATTAAAGGTCATATTAATATTGATGATAGTGGTTTAATTATTGTTACTGATAAAATAACATTTATGTATACTAAAAGAGACGAATAACTCGCCTCTTGTTTTTTTATTAAATTTTATAACTAGTAATACTGAAATATTTATCAAAGAAATTAATTAATTTATTAATAACATTATTCTTTTTCTCAGATCTATTACTATTTTGTGAGAATCTAGACATTGGTGGAAGTATAGATACAATTTCAGTACCTGTAGTTTCTATACCACCATTTTCAAATGATCTTCTAACAAAATTATATGTTTTTTCACTATTTAAGTTTTCTTCTTGAATGATTTTATCTAGTTCTTCTTTTTTCTTTTTATTCATAAATTCTTCAAATTCTTTATAAACATCAGAATCTCCATCTAAAGAATTAATAAATTGTTCAATTAAATCTTTCTTATTTCTTAAATCTGGACTTGAAGTAATAGCTTTTTGAATAGAAATGTAAATTTCTTTATCTTCCATATTGCTATCATGATATTTTTCAATTAATGCTAAGATATAATCAACATTAACTTCTATTTGTTTAACAAGTTCCATTTCAAAAACTAGATCTTCTGTTATATCAACTTTATCAGCTTTATTTCTATTTCTAAATTCAGTATATAACTCAATGTATGTGCTTTTGAAATCTTGCTCATCTCTTGGAGTAAGCATATCATCATTAGCAAAGTCATCAAATGAAGATAATATATTTCTAGCTTTTAAAATTTGACCAAATAATTTAACAAATTCTTTTTGAGCATTTTCACCTATAGGCATTTTACCAGGTACAAATTTATCTTGAAGTTCTTGGATCAATTCTACATATCCTTTATGATGTTTACCATTTTCATCATCATATCCCTCAAAGTAATCTTTATAACTTCTAAGTAGTATTATACTTGATGCATTCGAATCTCCAAATAATCCAATTGCTTCTTCTAATTGTTTTTCCAAATCTCTAAAACATAAAATATTCCCAAATGTTTTAACCGAGTTAAGTATTCTATTTGTTCTTGAGAATGCTTGCATTAAACCATGATATTTTAAATTTTTGTCTACCCATAAAGTATTTAATGTTTTCGCATCAAATCCTGTTAAGAACATGTTAGCTACTATTAACATATCTATTTCTCTATTTTTCATTCTTAATGAAACATCTTTATAGTAGTTTTGGAATTTTTCACTTGATGTATCATAACTTGTACCAAACATCTTGTTATAATCACTAATAGCTAAGTCTAGGAAGTCTCTGTCACTCTTACTTAAGTTTTCTGTTGATTCAGGATTTTCTTCATCAAAATAATCAGTGATTTCTTCATTAACTCCATAACTATAAATAAGTGCTATTTTAAGGTTATTATTTGGAATGTTTTTAAATGCTTGATAATACATTTTAGCCATTTCAATTGAAGAAACTGCAAAAATTGAATTAAATCCATTAACATAGATTTTTTGTTTGTTTTCACTGGCGTTATTATTTTTTGCTACATCTTTTACATTAATTAAAGAACTATGAAGATATTTTTCACTGTTTTTAGTTTTTCTAGCAAAATTATCAAAAATATAATTGGCAACAGTAGAAATTCTAAGTGGATCCATTAAAGCTTTTTCTGTATCTATTGCTTGAACTTTTTCATCTCTAATATCTGTTTTCATAGTTACAGTTTTTATATATTCATATCTAAATGGTAATACGTTCTTATCGTTTATAGCATTAACTATTGTGTATGTATGTAATTTTTCTCCAAATACTTGTTCTGTAGTTTGAGCTATTCCTTTATGTGATGTTGCATTAGGAGAAAATATTGGAGTTCCTGTAAAACCAAATATATAATATTTCTTAAATTTAGAAATAATTGATTTATGCATATCTCCAAATTGAGAACGATGACATTCATCAAAAATAAATACTATTTGCTTATTGAAAGCATCATGTGACGGAAATTTTTTAATAAAATTAGTTAATTTTTGAATGGTAGTTATTATAATTCTTGAATCACTATCTCTTAATTGTTCTTCTAATATCTTTGTATTGGAATTAGAATTAGCACATCCTTCTTTAAATTTATCGTATTCTTTCATTGTTTGATAGTCTAAGTCTTTTCTATCAACTACAAATAATACTTTGTCTATATAATCTAATTCAGTTGCTAATTGAGCAGTTTTAAACGATGTAAGTGTTTTTCCTGATCCAGTTGTATGCCATATATAACCACCTGCGTTTACACTTCCATAGTATTTATAATTATGTGCAATGTCAATTTTATTAATAATCTTTTCTGTTGCTACTATTTGATAAGGTCTCATGACTAATAAATTGTTATCAGTTGAAAATACACAATATCTGCAAATAATATTTAAAATAGTATGCTTAGCAAAGAATGTTCTTGCAAAGTCCATTAAATCAGTTATAGCATTATTATGTTGATCTGCCCAATAAGAAGTAAATTCAAATGTATTAGATGTTTTCTTTGTTTTGGAATTTACATGTAATTCTCTTGTTGTATTCGAATAATACTTTGTATAAGTACCATTACTAATTACAAATATTTGAATGAAATCATATAATCCACATCCAGCCCAGAAAGATTCTCTTTGATATCTATCTATTTGATTAAATGCTTCTCTAATATCTACTCCACGTTTCTTAAGTTCAACATGTATTAAAGGTAAACCATTAACTAAAATAGTAACATCATATCTATTATCATGATTACCTTCATTATTAACATATTGATTAATTACTTGAAGACTATTGTTATGAATATTATCTTTATCAATTAATTTAATATTAATTTGTCTACCAGAATCAAGAGTAATAGTTTGTCTTGTATCACCATCTTGAATTAATTTTGTTTTTTCTAATATTCCATATCCCGGATTAGCAATTATAGTATTAAAAATATTATTCCATTCATTTTGACTAAATTTAATATTGTTTAATTTTTCTAATTGATTTCTTAAGTTTTGAATTAATTCTTCTTCACTATTAAAATTAATATATTCATAAGCTTGTTCTTGAAGAGTTCTAATTAATTCTTTTTCTAATTGATCCTCACTTTGAAAAGAACTATCTTTTCTTTCTAATGGTATATATTCACATACAACAGTAGAATTCATATTATCTGATATAACATTTATTTTATTATTCATTTACTTCTACCTCCTCAAAACTTAATAACTGATTTCTATAATACTCATATTGTTTTCTTCTAGCTTCAATCTCAGCAGGTAATCCCTCTGATATATCGTTAACTAATTTGTCAAACTTGTCTAATATATTTACTATTCTTTCTTGTTCTTCTAATGAAGGAATTATTAAATCAAGTTGCTTAACTGTTGGAGTTGTCAATTGAGGAATGCCACCTCCCGATGGTTTAAATTCATGTCCATACAATGCATAATGCAAATATTTAGCAGAAACTATTTTTTCATCTGGAATAAGAGTTATCAAACGAATTATCGGAGTAAATTTACCATATCTTACTTCATGATAACCTATTGTGCCTCTGGCAGCTATAGTTACACATGATTGTACATCTACTTTATAATTTTTACTATATCCATATATAGCATTATCTCCTACGCCATTTGATATGACTGGATATTTATACTCATCTTGAGGTTTAGAAATGCCTTTAATCGTATCTTTTGGCACGTCACCACCAGCAGAAATACTTTTACATATTTCAGTTATATTATACTTTTTATAGTTATTATTGTTTTTATTCAAAAGTTCAGCACGCCAAAACTCGTATTGACTCTTTCTCGCTTCTAGCTCCGCTTCTAGCTCCGCTTCTAGCTCCGCTTCTAGCTCGCCAAATTTATCAAGAACTTTAACTATTTCTTCTTGGACCTCTATTGGAGGTACAGGTATTTTTAAACCATATATTTCTTTTAATGAAACACTAGGAATACCTGCACCAACTTGAGTACTTTGTAAATCTTTTTCTTTATTTTTCAAAAAGTGATATAAATATCTATAAACAATATCGCTTTCACAATTTTCAACAACATAGCAATGTGCACCAGCCCAAAACTTAGTTAATTGATAAGCGACATATCCAGCTGATGCTCCTCCTTGACTTATAGTTATTAACTTTTCATTATAATTATATTCATTCCAATAACCAGAAGGAGTAATTCCACCATTAATAACAGGATATAATCCATCAGATAATAATCCATCCTTATTCAATTGTTTTCCCTTATTAATCTTACAAACCTTATCTAAAGTTCTGTATCCAACACCATTAGGACATTTTTCTTTTATTAATTCCTCTATTCTACTCATTATAATCGCCCTCTAATTCTGCAATTATCTTATCAAGTTCAATTCTTGTTTGTTGTTGTTTAGCAACTATTTCTTTAATCTTAGCATTTAATTCTTTAATATCAATAATTGGTCCAACATCAATTGTTTTTAAGTATGAATTAACTGAAATATTATAATCATTATCTTTTATTTCTTCATAAGGAACAACTTTAGATTTATTTTCTACTGTTTCTCTATTAGTTATTAATTCAATAATATTATTAATATTTTCATCAGACAATTTATTTTTATTTGTGTTTCTTACAAATTCATTAGAAGCATCAATAAATAAAATGTTATTATCTGTTTTATTTTTCTTAAGAACAATGATACATGTAGCGATTGAAGTACCAAAAAATAAATCTGATGGTAATTGAATAACTGTATCTACAAAGTTATTATCAATCATATATTTTCTAATCTTTTGTTCTGCTCCACCGCGATATAAAACACCAGGGAATTCAACTATAGCAGCAGTACCCTTCGCACTTAACCATGAAAGCATATGCATAGTAAATGCCAAGTCTGCTTTTGATTCTGGGGCCAATATTCCAGCAGGTGCAAATCTTGGATCATTAATTAATATTGGATTTGATTTACCAGCCCATTTAATCGAATAAGGAGGATTAGATACAATTGCATCAAACGGTTCATCATCCCAATGTGCTGGATGTATTAATGTATCTCCTCTTTCAATATTAAAGTTATTATAATTAATATCATGTAAAAACATATTAATTCTTGCCAAGTTGTATGTTGTTAAATTAATCTCTTGACCATAAAAACCTTGCTTTACATTTTCTTTACCAAGTACCTTAGCAAACTTTAACAGAAGTGATCCTGAACCACATGCTGGATCATAAACCTTATTAATTTCTGTTTTACCAATCAAAGTAATTCTAGCAAGTAGTTCACCAACTTCTTGAGGAGTAAAGAATTCCCCTCCTGATTTACCAGCATTAGATGCATACATGGTCATCAAAAATTCATATGCATCACCAAAAGTATCAATTGTATTATCTTTATAATCACCAAGTTTTAAATCACCAATTGCATTTAACATCTTAACAAGTTTTAGGTTTCTTTCTTCTACAGTATTTCCTAACTTAGGACTATTAACATCTAAATCTGCAAATAAACCTTTCATATCATTTTCAGATTTAGTCCCTTTAGCAGAATTTTCAATATTATCAAAAATAGTTGATAAAGTAATATTTAAATCTTTATCATTCTTAGCATTTTTTCTAACATTACAAAATAATTCACTTGGTAATATATAGAAACCTTTTTCTTCTAGAGTTTCTTTTCTACCAAACTCTGCTTCTTTATCTGATAACTTAGAATAATCAAAATCACTATTACCAGCATTATGCTCTTCAACATTTAAATAATTAATTAAATTTTCAGAAATAAATCTATAAAATAACAATCCTAAAATATATTGTTTAAAATCCCATCCATCAACTGAACCTCTTAATTCATCTGCTATTTTCCATATTGTTTTATGTAGTTCAGCTCTTTCTAATTCTTTTTTATTATTCATTTTCTAACCTCATTCCATAACTATTCTCATTTATTATATCATGTAAACTATAATTTTACATTAAGATTAACTAAAAAGAAAAAAAATACTATTTATGTAGATTTTTTCCGAAAAACTCACGTGAAATATATATTTGTATGAATGTAAGTGGGCAGTGGGTGGTGATTTTTCGTTACAAAATAAAAAGTAATCCCTGGGGGGACTACTTATATTGAATGTTTTTATTTAACAATTTAACTTCTTCATCATTAACTTTAAAAGTAGATCCAACTTCATGTTTTAAAACTTCTTGTGTTAATGGTGCATCCTCTGCAATATATTTCCCTTCACTATTTTTTCCTATTACCTTTTTAATTACTAATTCATCCTCTAAATACATTACTTTAAATTCTCCATATGGTATCATCATTCTTGTTTTACATTTTCCTGGATTAACAGTTACTTTATCTTTTGATTCTACATAATATAAACAATGTGCACTACCATAACATCTATGTCCTAATTTAGTACACTCTTCTTTTGTATAGTATTTGCATCTGGATTTATGCCTTCTATCATCATATTCTTTTCTGTGAAATCTTTCTATGTGCCATGGTGTTCCTTCTAATTTATTAATTCCCATACTATATCACCTCATATCCAGTATAACATAAATATAGGAACTTTCTCCCCTATTCAATTAAGAATGAAGATTTATTCTCTATTACTAATTCATCATCGTACATATATTCTTTCATATCTTCTTTTAAGAATCCTGGTATTATTCCTTTTTCAATCCATCTTATTATTTTGTCGTAGTTTCTACTTTCATGTTATACCTCCAAATTCTATTAAAAGTATAACAAAAAGAATGTACAAAATTGTGCATTTTTGTATTACATTTTTTTTACATTCTTATGATTCTTCCGCAATTTATTTGATTAGTATTGTAGAAGAACCTTTTGTTTTAATAAATCAAAGCTACATCTTCCATACATAATTCTTTTTATAACTTTTATTTTATTCACACTACCTTCTGCTAATCCATTATTATAGTC
>JALERC010000031.1 GCA_022763805.1 Mycoplasmatota bacterium
ATTACTACTTTTAGCTATTATACTAGCATTTATTCCCAATAAAATAATAATGCATAGTAATATAAACCCAACTATCGGAAATAAAACTTTTTTAAGCATAATAACCACCTCTATTTACATTATATCATATTTTTTCTTGAAATAATTAATTAGAGGTTTAGCTGATAATTCCTTACCTGTAAGTCTTTTAATAACTTCAAAAGAATTATAAGCCCCACCATAAACGTGAATATTTTCATTTAAATATTTCGTAATATCTTTTATCTTACCTTCTTTTAAAATATCATTAACATTTTTAATTTCTTCTAAAATCATTCCATCATAAATTGATCCTAGTAAGTATGATGGAAAGTATCCAAATTCACCTTCAGACCAGTGAACATCTTGCATAATACCAACACTATCATTAGGTACATCTATTCCTAAATATTCTTTATATTTTTGATTCCATAAAGTATTTAAATTATCAACGTCAATATTACCATTAAATATATCTCTTTCAATTTCATATCTAATAATTATATGTAAACAATATGTTAATTCGTCTGATTCAGTTCTTATTAAACTTGGTTTAACAGTATTAAGCCTATCTACAAATTCATCAATATCAATATCAAGTTTTAACATTTTTTTAATATCATCATAAATAGGAATCCAAAAATTTTTATTTCTTCCTAACATATTTTCATAAAATCTCGATTGACTTTCATGAAGTCCAAACAAGTGATACATTGTGTCTGTTGAATATTTAGAATATTCTTTATTAATATGTTGTTCAAATATACCATGTCCGCCTTCATGAATCACAGTAGAACAAAAATCTATTGGGTTATTTGTTTGACTAAATGTTATTCTTATATCATCATTACCCATTTTTTCAGTAAATCCATGTGGATAAATTCCTACTACACCACGATTATTGTCAAAACCTATATAGTTTAGTAAATACTTAGAACATTCTAATAATTCGTTATCTGTATAACTTTTTTTATAAGGTTGGTATATTTTACCTTTGTAGTTTTTTATTATTGGTATAATTTCATTTTTTAATTCATTAAATAATTGATCTACTAATTTTGTATTAATTCCACTTTCATATTCACTTATCATTAAATCATATAGTGGTATATTTTCTATATTTTTAAATTCATAATACTTCTTTGTCATTTCTATTATTTCTTTTAAATAAGGCTTATATAAATCATAATTATTACTCTCTTTTGCTTCTCTCCAAATAACATTTGTTTTATTTTTTAATTTACAGTATTTAGAATAAAATTCTTTTGGAACCCTTTTATTTCTTTCATAATTTCTAAGTTCATTATTAACAATTCTTTGTTCTTCATCTGTTAGATTTTTAGCATTTCTTAAAAATTCAGCATATTCTTCGCTACTTTTAAGTGCAAATAATTTTTCTTCATAACTAGTAATTAATTCAATTAAATCATCATATGCACATTTCGGACAACTTACCTTAAGTTCCCAATTTAATAAATTTAATGTGTAACTTAATTCATATAATTCTTTCATATTATCACCATTTATATTATAACAAAAAAACTGAATTATATAGTCATTAATTCAGTTTCTTTTTCTTTAAATTTATCTTCTACAATTTTATTATATTTATTAATTAATTCTTGTACATCTTCTGTTGCACCTTTTTTAACATCATCAGTTTCTTCTGATTTTTTAATATCATTATTAGCATCTTGTCTAATATTTCTTAATGCTATTTTAGCTTCTTCAGCAATTTGTTTAGCTTGTTTTACATAATCTCTTCTTGTAGTTTCTGTTAAAGCTGGAATATTTAAAATAATAACTTCACCATTATTATTAGGTGTTAATCCAACATTAGCTTCATAAATCCCTTTTTCAATTAATGATAAACTAGATCTATCAAATGGTTTAATCATTAATTGTCTTGCTTCAGGAATAGAAATAGTTGCTAATTGTCTTAATGGAGTTGGTGCACCATAATAGTTAACCATAACACCATCAAGTATTGCTGGATTTGCTCTTCCTGCTCTAATATTTAATAATCTTTTTTCTAAGTTTTCAATAGCACCTTGCATGCTCATTTCTGTTTCTAATAAAATGTCTTCCATATTCTCGTTCCTTTCGTTTTTAATTATATATTATTTTTAACTTTTAATCAATATATACATTTTGAATATAAATAAAAAATAATAATACAATTATTATTTTTTAATTCTATTTAATTTACAGTTATCTAATTCGTATATTTCATCACAAAACTTATTAATATCTTCTTTCATATGAGTAGCAATAATAATTATTTTGTCTTTCTTTATTTTATTTAAATATTTTCTTATCTTATCAATAGTTACATTATCTAAACTATTAAAAGGTTCATCTAATATTATAACTTTAGGATCTTCCATAAAAACCTGAGCAAGACCAAGTTTTTGTTTCATACCTAATGAATAAAATAAATATTTTTTATCTTTATCATTTGTTAAATTTACTAAATCGATAGCATCGTAGATTTCTTTATTTGTGATGATATTTTGAATCTCAGATAACATTTTTAAATTATCAAATCCTGATAGTTCAGGCAAAAAAACTGGTGTTTCTATTAATGCTCTAGTTGATGGTGGAAATTTTTTTTCATTAATAATATTAATTCCATCGTAAAGTATTTCACCTTTTGAAGGTGCATAATACGCACATAACATTTTTAATAAAACACTTTTACCACTACCGTTTCTTCCAATTAAACCAATTATCTTACCTTCATTAAATTCAATATTTATATCTTCTAAGACTTTAGTATGATTAAATTCTTTAGTAACATTTTTAACTTCTATTTTCATTTTAATCCTCCATTAATATTTTCAAAAAGACAGTTTTTTTTATTTGAAAAAAACCATAATAATAAGACTATTTCAATAAAAATTATTATTAACAAAATATATATATTCGCAGACAAAATATTTATTTTAAATAGTACCATGATTAATAATAATAAAAATATAGAATGTATTCTTTTATGAAAAATAAATACTAATATTGATAATAAACTAATTGATACTGTAAAAATAATATCCTTATATAAGTTAGTTATAAAAATAATTATATTAACATTAACAAATAACGAAATAATAAAATGTGAGATTATTTTTGGTATTATTAATATAAATAAAATCTTTAAAATTAAATATATAATCCATTTTTTTAAATCCATTCTTAAAAATAAATTATTTATTGAATATTTAAAATTTTTTATAAAAATATAAATAGTTAAAAATATGGTAAACAAAATATTATAATAATACATTGACATTTCAATATAATTTGAAGTTTTTAAAATATCTAAGCCTAGTACATTTAAATAACTATAATATAAACTGTTTTTCATATAACCATATAATATGAAAATAAAAAATAAAAAAATACAATGTAAATATATAATATTATTTTTAAAATAAGATTTCAAATCTGAAAATAAATACCTCATTAGATTACCCCTTTTAATTTTTTATTAGAATAAAAAAATAAAATATTTGAAATAGCAATTATTATAATATTAAATATTAAAAAACAAATAATTTCTAATTTAAAAGATGAATATTTACACCCTGCTATATAATCATATAAATAAAAACTCATATCATTAATCCTTTTTACAGTCCCTATTCTTAATAAAGATGTCGACATATAGGTAAATAATAATACATTACAAATAATAACTATTTTTTCTTTAAAAACTCTAATTAAATTAAAATTTAATAGTGAAATAGAAAGCATCAATAAATAATTTTTTATAAAGACAAATATTGAATAAGTAATATTTGTAATATTATAAGTGTCCATTACTTTTATTTCAAATTTATTTATAGTAAAATTTAACATTATTAATAATAATATTTGTGATACAAAATATAATATTGAATTTACTAATAATATAATATTTCTGATAAATTTCCAAAATGCTTTTATATTATTAAATCGAGATACTAATATATAATTATTGGTACACTTTTTAATTATATATATTTGAACAAATAATAGTAAAAATATATATGATATAGAAAAAAACCAAATACTTGAATTTATGTTAATATATTTGTCTAAATAGGATAAATTTATTTCTTTATTTAATACTAAACCATATGCAAAAAACGAATATAAAGTAATTAATAATTGACAAACAAAAATAGTTTTAAAATTATTGGAATTCATAAAATTAATAATATTATTTTTATATAAGTGTTTCATTTGATTTAATTAACTCCTCTTTATTTTTATACAACATATATACTGAAATAGATGTTATACCTAAAATAGTTAAAGCTATAAAAAACATCTTATAAAATTCACAAGCATAATCATAAAAATAGAAACTATTTAATTCTAAAGCATTAAATAAATCTATTTTGAAAAGAAATATATATGTAATAAATGGAACTACTTGTGCAAGAATAAGTTTTGAAATAAAATAAGTTAAATAAGTTCCAATTATTGTAATAAAAACATTAAAACTTTTTTTACCTATAATAATAACTAAATTACAAATAGAAATACTTAATAATAAAATATTTATTGAATATATTATACAAAACCATACTCCCATATTTAAATGTAATTTCGATAATGATGATAAACCACTAGTCAAATCAATATTAATATTAGAATCATTAAAGAAATAACAAATTATCGAAAATATAATCAAACTAATTGGTAAACAAAAAGCTATTTTATACATTTTTTTAATATTCTTAATAATAAAAGATTTATAATTTTCTCTTTGCAAACAGAACAAAGACATTTTGTTCTTTACAGATTTATGTAAAATAACAGAAGTTACAATAATAATTATAATAGGCCAAATATCATGTAAATGAAATTGTGAAACTACATTTATAAAAATTGTAGGTGTAGTTCCTAATTTAGTAAACAAAGGATCAGGATTTTCATTTATAACTTTTGTACAAAAATTACTTGACCCTTCTTCTAATACGGAATTACAAATATATTTAGCATTTTCATAAATTCTTCTATATGCTATTACATTATAATATTTATTAACAATTGAACAACAAAATAGAATTACAAAAATTAATATAACTGTAATATAAAATTTATTATTTCTAATCAACATAATAACCTCCGAAAAAGTAAAGAGTGATTATTAAATTTTAGATTATATTATAAATCGTAAGTCCATGTTCCCCAAAAATATGTTGTATCACTATACGAATTATTTGTAGAAATTTGCATTAGTTGTGTACCTATTCTAGTTGCAACTCCAGTATTATAACTACCGAAATTTTTTGTTTCCCCTTTTGTTAATGTGAATGATGTTTTTTCTCCAAAATTACCCATATTATATGATTCTGAATAATGTGATAATGTAAATTTAGGTTTCCTATAAGTAGTTCCATTTATAGTTTTACAATTATCTGAATACATTTTTTGCATTGAATCAGTATTTTTATATACTGTTTTAGATGCAGGGGTACTATATTGTGCTAATGTTTCTTGTGTGTAATAAATTGAAGCAGCCTTTGTTCCAGTAGCAACAAATACAATACTTATTACAAATACAATAATTAAATTTTTTATTATTTTCATTTCTACCTCCTATTAATCACTCTTTAGGCTAATACTATTAGTACTAGTTATTTACATTTTATCATATATACTTTAATATTTCTATATCTATATCTATATAATTATTAATTATAGAATAAATGTTATAATTTAAATAAATTTTTTATATGTAATAAAAAAAAACAATATTTAATAATTACAAAATAACTATATTATATTGTTTTTAAATTTAATTATTTATATTTGTATACTAATTAATTTTTTTAATATTATTTATAATAAGCTGATAATTAGAATCTCTATAATCAATTTTAGCATCTATATAGCATATATCATTTTTATTAATATCACTATTATTTTTTAAAACATTTGGAAACATTACAAGTTCAAATTCCATATCTTCATTACTACCAGTTAAAAATGCCATCTTATCACCCTTTTTAGTATTAATAATATTTATTCTATTAATTAATAATACAGTTTTAACATTTGCATCTTTTTTCATATTAGTAATTTTCTTAAAAATATTATTATAGTATTGTTTAACAGGATGATTATTTAAATAAAGTCCTATTTGATTAGATTCTTTAATCAATAATTCTTTATTAGAAAATTCATTAAATTGTTTTAATTCTGGATATATATCAAAATCTAAATTATGAGATATTTCAGCATAATTAATTAATTCATCAATATTTTCTAAAATAGTTCTTCTATTAATATTTAGAATATCAAAACAACCTGCATTAACTAAACATTCTATTGTATTTTTATTAACTATTTTAGAATAACATTTTTTAAAAAAATCATAAATATCAGTAAAAGGAGCTTTATTAATTATTTCATTAACTGCTTCCCTACCTACACCTTTAATACCCATCAATGGATAAAGTAAACAATTATCTTTTATAATAAATTCATTTTTACTTTCATTAATATTTGGATTTAATATTTTAATATTATGCTTTTTACAATCACTTACATACTTTTTGATACCATCAGATGAACCTATATAATTATTCAAATGATTCTTCATAAAATAAATTCTATAATTGCCTTTAAGATAAGCTTCTAAATAAGCAACTTTAGCATATGCTACAGAATGACTTTTATTAAATCCGTATGATGCGAATTTTAAAATCATTTCGTATACTCTAGTAGCAACATCTAAAGAATGTCCTTTTAAAATACATCTATTTATAAATATTTCTTTTTGTTTAATAATTATATCTTCTTTTTTCTTACTCATAGCACGTCTTAAAATATCAGCTTCTCCTAAGCTATATCCAGCCATAACTTGTGCTACCTGCATAATTTGTTCTTGGTAAATAATTATCCCGTATGTAGGCTTTAAAATGCTTATTAGAGAGTCATCAATATAATCCACTAATTCTTGATTATTTCTTCTTTTAATATAACTATCTATAAATTGCATAGGACCCGGTCTATAAAGTGCTATAGCATCCACCACCTCATTAAATGAAGTAATTTTAAACTTTCTTAAAAAATTTACCATACCTTGGTTTTCAAATTGAAATATACCAAGCATATCAGCATCATTAAATACTTTTAATGCATTCTTATCATTTTCAGGAATATTAAATACATCAATATCGATTCCAATATCATCAACTAAAGAATGAATATTGCCAAGATTTGATAAAGATAAGAAATCCATTTTAATTAACCCTATTTCCTCTAAATATGTATGATTAAAAGCAGTAGTATAATAATCACCATGAGATTTATCTAAAGGAATAACTGTATCTATATCAGTATCACTTATAATTACACCAGAAGCATGTAAAGTAATAGTTCTTTTTAAATCCTCTAATTTCTTTGACACTTCATATAATTTCTTTAAATTATCATCCATATTAATATGGTCTCTTAATTTTTCGTTTTCTAAGTTTTTTTCTAATGTTTTACTAGAATCAATTAATGATGAAATATATTCAACATTTATATCCATTACACGGCCAACATCACGAATAGCTTGTTTAGCTTTAAATGTACCAAATCCAATAATAGGAACTACTCTTTTTTCACCATATTTTTCTATACAATAATTAATAACTTCTTGTCTTTTTGAATCTTCTATATCAACATCGATATCTGGTAATGTAACACGTTCAGGATTTAAAAATCTTTCAAATAATAAATTATATTTTAAAGGATCTATTGTAATTATATCTATTAAATAGGCAACTAATGAACCGGCTGCTGATCCTCTTCCTGGTCCTATATATATATTATTATTTTTAGCATACTTAATAAAATCACTAACAACTAAAAAATAATCACAAAATCCCATATCATTAATTGTATTTAACTCTATTTTTAGTCTATCAATATATGCCTTAGGAACTCTTGTTCCAAATTTTTTAATAAGTCCTTCTTTACATAATTTTTTTAAATATGTAAAACTATCCATATTATCTGGACAATCAAATTTAGGTAAATAAACTTTACCTTCAGGAAATTCTAAATTACAACACTCGGTAATTATTTTATTGTTTTCTAAATCTTGAATTGGAAGTTTAGATAACATGTTTTCTAATATTACATAATTATTTCCACTTAGTTCTATTTCATTAATTTTCTTTCCGTCTCTTATAGCATATAAATATTTTAAGTATTCTATATCATTTTTTTCTATATATAGTGTTTCATTCATGAATACACATTTTTCTTTAATTGTTTTTCTTATACTAGGTAAATTATAAGACATATATAAATCATCATTATATATTTTTTTTATTTTTTGATAGTATTTATTAGATTCAGTAGTTAATATACAAATAAGGTTGTTATTATATTTAAGTAAATCATTAGGTTTAATCATTCTTTCTGATTGTATAGTTGATAATTTAATCAAATTTTTATAACCTTCATAATTTTTCGCATATAATACTATTTTATCTGGAATACTTACCTCTAAACCAATAATTGGTTTTATGTTATTTTTAGTACATTCTTTATAGAAATCATATGCTCCATACATATTAGAATCAGTTATAGTTAATGACTTTAAATTATTATCTAAAGCAAATTTAACTAATTCATCAATTTTTATAATACTCGATAATATATTGTTGTTTGTTTTAATATAAAGTGGTGTATACATACTATCACGTTCCTAACATAATCATTTTAACATATTTTATTGTATTTTAAAGTAAATATAAGAAAATTAACAAAAAAGTTAACTTTTATCCCAATTTATTTGACTTTAAAGCAAATTTATGATAAAGTTATTAAGCGAGGAACAAAATTAAATTAATATGTATAGGAGGAATTATAATGGCTAAAAAAGTAAGTAACACAACTCCACTTTTTGGAAATAGAAGATCACATGCTTGTAATGCTACAAGACATGCTCAAAAACCTAATTATCAAAAAGTAAAATTAGATAATGGTCAAACTGTTGTTATGACTGCAAGAGAATTAAGAACTTTAAAAAAAGAACAAGCTTAATTTAAAGTGATATAAAGAATGAAGAGTGAAGCTCTTCTTTTTTTGTGCATAATAAAGGATTAAGACAATGTCTTAATCCACTATTAATATTTTTCTCGTTGTATATTTTTGATATTTTAATTTTGCACCTGACATACCAGCTGAATCAGATGCTGTAAATATACCAAGTTTATCATAATCATCATATAAACCAAGTTCAGAAGAACCACCACGAACTAAAACAGGATATGCTCCGTTAGGTGTAGTTATACCATCACCAAACCAAGAAATTCTAAACGCCTGTGCTGTATCCCCTACATATGCTACTTGTGGTAACATTTCACCTATAGCATCACCTGGCATCCAATCAGGATTAGTCTCACATGTACCACTTGTTGTATATTTAGGAGTGAATGGATATAAATCATAATACTTTGGATCAGGAAGTGGTGTACCATTATTATAACTTCTTAAAACACCAGCACCATCAGTACCTTTTGAAATATCTCCATTAAATCCATTTAGACGTAAACCCGATTCTTGAATAATAGTAGAAGCACTATTGCATCTTGAACCAAATGTGGTACCAAAACAAAATCCTGCTGTAGGATTACCATTTACTGAAGTAACAAGTGAAAAATTTTGTTCTGCTCTTCCACCAGCCATATCATATACACCATATATATTTCCCGTAGTAGAAGCCTTAACACCATATGTTAAATCATTATATCTATATGTACCATTAGTACTTACAGTACTTTCAGTTACTTTAGTATCTCCTGCACTTCTTCCAGTATAATATCCAGTACTATCATTTAAAGCTACTTCTGTACAGTGATCTTTAGTATCACATCTACCATATATAGAATAAGCTAAGTAAGTAACAGCTCCCCATTCCATTGTTTTTACCATATGAACATCATATACATTTCTATTTGTTGTACCTGTTACTAATTCTTGCATATTCCAAATTACTTTATGATTATTATCTAATTGTCTATCTCCCATTGATACTACATCAGGTATAGACCTATAAACTGATAAATCTTTATTACCACCAGTTGTCGCTTCAACATCATTATCTAGTGAAGATTCAAATTTATCAATCCAAATACCTGTTTTTTTAACTCCACCAAATTCAAATCCATTATGAATTCTATAATCATTTGCAATAGTTTTATCTTTAGAGTTAAATGTAATACTTATTGCTTTGGGACCTACACTACTATTATATTCTTGATTATCACCACGCCAATTAATTTTATAAGAATATCTAGGAATATATACCATAAAACTATTAACATCATCAATATTAACAATATCTCCCGTTTTTAAAGGTTTTACTCCACTTCTTAAAATAACAACATTAGCCCATCTACGTTCCTTATAAGAATACCAATCCTCAAATAATGAAGCAACAACCCACTTTTCGCTATTTTCATCATAAATTACTGGAAACATTTTTTCAGTTAATACTGGATCAGCACCATTTAATAATTTTTCAGTATATGGTTTTTTAATAATTATTAAACGATTAACAGTTGATGTATTACCATATTTATCTGTTGCAGAATATGTTATTGTATAAGTACCCATAATACCTAAACTTAAATTTGTGCTTGCTGTAAAACTTAATTCGTCACCATTTTTATCGTGAGCACTAACACCAGCCAAAATATTAAAACTTGTTAGGTTAACACTTAAATATGTATCTCCAGGATGTGTAATAACTGGTAAATCACTACTAACAACATTAACAACTCTTTCTATTGATAACTCTTTATTATTATCTGAAAAATCAGAAATATAATATTCTATGAAATAATTAGTAGGCTCAGTAGTTTGAATACTACTTACTTCATTATGATTTTTATCATAATATCTTACACCTACTGAACTAGAAAGATCTGTTCCCATATAAGTAAGAGTAACCCATGGATCACTAAATGTACTTCCGGTTTGAATAACCATTTCCTCTTCCCCATTTAATTTAAAATTAACACTATAATTACTATCATCAGTAGGACATGCATCATTAGAAATAATATAATAAAGATCATAACCTTTTTTTGTAAATAATATATTAGAATCAAAATCTACATTGCTAAATAATTTTTTATCAATAAGTCCTTCTTTTATAAGCTTATCAAAACTCATACAATGAAATGTTTCAGTATCAATATCTCTTGCTTCTATATATGATTTTATAGCATCAGAAATTAATGAATCTTCAGCAATACTAATACGATTATCACTCTTTTTTAATAAATGAGTAACAGACGTAGATGATATAAGAAACAATATTGATAAAATAACTAATACAGCAATCATTTCAACTAATGTAAATCCCTTTTTATTCATAATCATACCTTCTTCTATTAAAATTATAACACAAATATATACATATTAAATAAAATAATTTAATGTATATTAAAAAAAGCATATTTCTATGCTTTTCTTTCAACATCTAGTAATGTATCATGACCATTTAAATCAAATGTATCACTTAAATTATCAGACTTAATTAATGAAACGGCTAATGTTTCATTTTTAATAAATTCCATATTATGTTCAACTGTTTTTTCAACTAACTCATCACCATTATAATAAATAGTAATTCTATCAGTAATATTAAAATCTCTTTCTTTTCTTAAGTTTTGAACCTTAGAAATCATTTCACGAGCAATACCTTCTTCAATTAATTCATCAGTTAAACTAGTTTCAAGAATTATAAAATTATTACCATCCATAGCAACATTAAATCCTTCTTTAGCACTAATTCTTATATCAGCATAATCAGGTAATACTTCAACTTCTTCACCATGTATAAATACATTTATAGAATTTCCTGCTTGTAATTCTTTAACCTTGTTTAAATCTAATTTAGCAAGTTCTTCACCTAAGAATTTAATATTAGGACCAAATACTTTACCAGCAACTTTAAAGTTAGGTTTAACAACATAATTCATATATTCAGAAACATCTTTAGTAAATGTTACAGTTTTAACATTTAATTCTTCTTTAATTAAATCAACTAAATCTCCCATTAACATTTCTTTTTCACTATCAATTAATACTTCACTAATTGGTTGTCTAACTTTAATTTTAGCTTCTTCACGAGCATTTCTACCTAAAGAAATTAAATCACGAACTAAGTCCATTCTATCTTCAATAGTATCATTTAATAAGTCTTCATTACATACTGGATAATCTGCTAAATGTACTGATTTTTCATTAGTTAATTTAGTATATATTTCATCAGCTGTAAATGGAGATAATGGTGCTATTAACTTGCATAATCCACATAATACTTCATATGTAGTTTGATATACACCCTTCTTACTATTATCAAGTTCTGATGCCCAGAATCTACGTCTATTTCTTCTTATGTACCAGTTAGATAAATCTTCTGATACAAATAATGTAATAGCTCTAACAGCTTTATTTAAATCATAATCATCCATAGCATTAGTTGTATATCTAACTAATTTATTATATTTAGATAATAACCACTTATCAATTTCTTCTAAATCTTCATATTCTACTTTATAATCTCTTGGATCGATATTATCAGTATTAGCATACATTTGGAAGAAAGTATAAGTATTTTTTAAAGTATTAAAGAATTTGGAAATCATTTCCTTAATTCCATCCTCATCAAATTTAAGAGGAGTCCAAACTGGAGATGCATGTAACATGAACCAACGAGTAGCATCAGCACCATAATTTTCTAAGATTGGCATTGGCTTAACAGCATTACCTCTTGATTTATGCATTTTTTGACCATGTTTATCTAATACTAGATCATTAACTACAACATTTTTATATGGAGATTTACCCATTACAAATGTAGATATTACAAGTAATGAATAGAACCAACCACGTGTTTGATCTATCCCTTCTGCAATGAAATCAGCTGGGAATTGACTTTCAAATAATTCTTTATTTTCAAATGGATAATGATATTGTGCAAAAGGCATAGCACCAGAATCAAACCAACAATCAATAACATCAGTTACACGTGTCATAGTTTTTCCACATTCAGGACATTTAATATGAACATTATCAACATATGGTCTATGTAAATCAATTGATTCATCAATTTCTTCAATTGATTTTTCAACTAATTCTTTTATAGAACCAATCATTTCATCATGACCACAAGAACATCTCCATAATGGAATTGGTGTTCCCCAATATCTATTTCTAGAAATAGCCCAGTCATTCATATTTTCTAGCCAATTACCAAATCTTTTTTCACCAACATAAGATGGATGCCAATTAACTTTATTATTTTCTTCAATGATTTTATCTTTATAAGCAGTTGTTTTAATATATAAAGATTTTTTACTGTAATATACAAGTGGTGTTTTACATCTCCAACAATGTGGATAATTATGCACCATCTTTTGTTTAGCAAATATTTTATTTTCTTTTGCTAAATATTTAATTATATCTACTTCAAGTTCAGGATCAACTACCAAACGTCCAGCCCATGGACCTTCAGTATAACATCCTTTTTCATCAACTGGATTAAAAATTGGTAAATTATATTTTAATCCTACTTCATAGTCATCAGCACCAAATGCTGGAGCTATATGAACAATACCAGTACCATCTTCCATAGTAACATAATTATCACATGCTACAAAGAATCCTTTTCTATCAGCTTTTAAGAAAGGCATAAATTGTTCATATTCAGTATATTCTAAATCTTTTCCAAGATATTCTTCTACTACTTCATAATCATCACCTAAAACTTTATTAGCAAGTTTTTTAGCAACAATATAGTATTTATCTTCTACTTTACATTTTACATATTTTTCATTAGGATTAACACAAGCACCAGTATTTGAAATCAATGTCCATGGTGTTGTTGTCCATACTAAGATATATGTATTATCTTGATTTTTAACTTTAAAAGGAACTGTTACAGTGTTAACACTTATTTCTTTATACCCTTGTGCTACTTCATGACTAGCAAGTCCTGTACCACATCTAGGACAATAAGGTAATATTTTTAAACCATCATAAATTAAACCTTCATCGAAATATTTTTTAAGTATCCACCATTCTGTTTCAATATAATCGTTATTATAAGTAATATATGGATTTTTTAAATCAATGAATTGTCCCATCTTGTGTGTAAAATCTTTAAATGCAGCTTCATTTTCCCATACACTTTCTCTACATTTTTTATTAAATTCAACAATACCATATTTTTCGATATCGTCTTTACCTTGGAATCCTAATTGTTTTTCAACTTGTACTTCTACTGGTAGACCATGAGTATCCCAACCAACTTTTCTAAGTACTCTATAGCCTTTCATAGTTTTATATTTACAGAAGACATCTTTAGATAGTTTTGCAAGCATATGGTGTACACCTGGCATACCATTTGCAGTAGCTGGACCATCATAGAATACGAAATCTTCAGAATCTTTTCTATTATCAATTGTTTGTTGTAATAAATCTTCTTTTTCCCATTTTTCTAGTAATTCATGTTCTACAGTACTAGTTTTTCTTTTGTCTAATTCTTCAAATTTACTCATATTATCACTCCTTTGTATATTGTAAATGCATAGTATGCTATAAATAGAAGTAGCATACCAATACCTTCTAGTTTGGTTATTTTACTGTCGACTGAAAATAAGAATAATAATAATGTTGATATTAGAAGTACAAAAATATCAAAATTATTAAATCCATTAGGTGTAACGCCTCCAAAAAGCATTACTGGTACACCTAAAACTAAACCAATATTATATATATTGCTTCCTATAATATTTCCTAATACAATATCGTGTTCTTTTTTTAATGCTGCAGATATACTACTTGCAAGTTCAGGTAACCCTGTACCAAATGCAATAATTGTTAATGAAATAATTCTATCACTAACATGTAATGCCTTAGCAACATTAGTTGCACTATCAACAACTAAATCAGAACCCATTATTATTGAAACAGCACCTATTATAGAAATAAATATTGATTTTTTTAGTGAATATTTTGAAATTTCCTTTTCATCTTTATCATTACTTTTTTTTGTTATTGAGAATAGATAGTATAAGAATATTAATAGAAATATCACTATTACAAGACCATCAGCTCTAGATATTGAATCTACAATTCCATAATTAAATACATTATCACAAAGCAATATAGCAAATAATGATGAAATCATTATATTAAAAGGCATTTCTTTTTTTACCGTAGTAGATTTTACTTTTATTGGAGAAATAACTGAACATATTCCTAAAATCAAAAGAATATTTATAATGTTACTCCCTATTACTGTTCCTATTATCATATCCCCTTTATTAGATAATATAGAATTACAACTAATTGCAAATTCAGGTGCACTAGTACCCAAAGAAACAATTGTAAGCCCTATAAGAATCTTAGGAATATTAAAGTGTTTTGCTATTTCAGATGCTCCATCAATAAAATAATCAGCACCTTTTATAAGTATAATAAATCCTACCAACAATAGAATAATTTGTATAAACATGTTATACCCCTTTCATTAACAAAAAAATCCCATCCTGCTAAGGACGAGATTTACCCGCGGTACCACCTTAATTTATAAATAGTTATACACTTAAAACTATAACGCGTTACCGTTCTATAAGAAACATCAAGAGTGATCTATACTAAAACATCTATATTAGTTCTCACCAACCACTAACTCTCTTCATAGAATTACTTAGTACCGTCTCCATCATTTGTTTTAAAAATCTACTTTTTCAATATCATTAACCATATCTAGTTGTTGTTCAATTATAGCTTTTAAACGTCTCTTATATATGTTTATATTACGCTTTAATGTTGCTGCTTCATCCTCGGTTTTTTCAGCTCTAAGTAAAGCTTCATTAATAATTCTATTTGCATTCTTTTTAGCATCTTCAACAATTAGTTCAGATTCTTTATATGCATTATTTTTAATTTGATCAGATGTCTTTTGAGCCATATATAAGGCTTTATTTAAGGTAGATTCCATACGTTCATATTGTTCTACTTTATCTCTCAAATTATCAGTTTTACTTAATTCATCTTCCAAATCCGCAATACGAGCATCACGAGCTTTTAATTCACCAACAATCTTTTCAACTTGGTTAATTACTTGATCCAAGAAAGCATTAACTTCATCAGGATCATAGCCATTAGCTGTTCTATTGAATTTCTCCATAAATTCACCTCTATATGGCGCTACAACGTATTGTAGCACAGTTTTTTTTATTTGTAAACATCAATTTACCATTCTACATCATCTTTATCATTGTCTTTACCTGATTCTTTTTCATCAGAAATTTGACCTTCAATATTAACATTGTTTGGAGTTAATAAAAAAATTCCTCCACCAATCTTTTGAATTTGGCCACCTATAGCATAAATAGCACCATTTAATACATCAACAATTCGTTTTGCTTGTGCTTGAGTAACTCTTTTTAAGTTAACAACAACAGCATCTCTATCTTTTAAATGATCTACAATTTGGAAACTTTCTGAATAAGCACGAGGTTCAAGTAAAATCATTTTACTTCTTCCATCTTCGGCTAAAGCATCTTGTGGTTTTATATTGTAATATTCATCAACAGAACTTGTTCCTTCTATAGTTTCATCATCACTATCTTTTAAGAATTTATTCATAAAACCCATAGTTATTCCTCCTATTTTATTCAATTATCTATAAGTATTTTATCATACTTAAAAAAAAAATAAAAGACTTTTTATGAAATAAAAAAAAGGAATGAATACACATTCCTAGATAAATGATTTTCTTAATTTATATACTCCAATAAATAAACCTACAATTCCTAATCCAATTGTATATAATGATACATTAGCATCAGTAATAGGAACATTTACAGCCTTAGTATTAAACATAGTAACTTCTGAATCACCAGTTTTATCTGAATTAACTAAAAATTCAATCTTTTCGTTTTGTAACATATAACCAGTTGGTGCAGTAGCTTCTTCTAAAGTATATTTACCTGAATTTAATTTTAATTTATATGCTTCTTTTGTAGTAGTCCATCTTGCAACTTCTTTACCAGTTTCATCTTTAACAATTAATACAGCCCCATCAATGTTTTCTTTATTATCCTTATCTTGTAATAAACAAGATACTTCAAATTTACTATCTGTATTTTTGTTTTCTTCTTTATTTTCTTCTTTGCTTTCTTCTTTGCTTTCTTCTTTATTCTCTTCTTTGCTTTCTTCTTTATTTTCTTCTTTGTTTTGTTCTTTATTTTCTTCTTTAATATCTGCATATGGATTTTTAGATTCTTCTTTTTTAGTTTCAGTACTTTCTATTTTTCTTTTAACTGTTGTATCATTTTTGACAAGTGTTACAGTTTTATTTTGGTCATATGCATATACATTAACTGTATTTACAAGCACTAAAATAGAAAAGAAAACAAACATATATTTTAATACTTTATTCATAAATTTCACTCCTAACTATAAATATATTTAGTCAATTAAAAAAACTAAATTACGCTAGTATACCATAATTATATTTTTTGTCAATGTATTTTTGATAACATATAAAAAAAAGAGTTTATTAAAACTCTATAATTTATATATATTATAACCCATATTTTTTAGTTCTCTAAATAATCTATTTAAAGGTAGTCCTACAATATTATAAAAATCTCCCTGAACATTTTCTATAAATAACATAGCCTCATTAGATACTGAAAAACCACCAGCACGTGAGGTAATATTAGAGCCATTTTCTAGATACCATTTTATATCTGTATCAGATAACGTACTAAAAGTAAAATCAGTTTTTTCATAAAAAGTATTTACTTTATCATCAACCATAATAGTAACACCTGTATATGCACTACTAGTTTTACCAGATAAATTTTTTAACATTTCAAATGCTTCATTTAAATCTTTTGGTTTTTCTAATATTTTATTATCACAAAATATAACAGTATCACAAGCTATAACAAGTCCATTAGTTCTATTATAGACATTGCTAGCTTTTTGTTTTGATAAATCCATTACATAATCATATACATTTTTACAAGAAGAATTTTCTTCAATATTACTTGGAATAACTTCATAATTAATATGAAGATTATCAAGAATTTTTTTTCTATCCTTCGAATTAGATGCTAAAATTAATTTCATACTTACCTCCTACAAAAAAAGAATTCTTAAATGAATTCTTTATTGAAAAATTTAATAATCTTTTCTGTTTGAATTAACATTGGATCACAAAATTTATCACCTAAATTTAATTCACGTTTTACTAAAGATAATTCAGTACATCCAAGAATAACTATCTCATCATCTTCTAAGTTTTCAATAATTTTATTCCATTTGTCTAAATTAGTATTTTTTCCACATTTAATATCATCATAAATTGTAGACATAACAAGTTTTTGAATATCATCATTAGGAATCCTATACTCTAGACCATATTTATCACAAGCATTTTGATATAATTTAGAATTAATAGTCCCACTGGTAGCAAGAATATATACTTTTTTAATACCTTTATTATTTAGATAATTAACAGTATCATCAACCATATTATTAACAGGTACGTCTGATACTTTTTGCATATCTTCATGAAAATAACATGAAGTATTACATGGAATAGCAATCATATTACAACCAAGTTTATTAAGAAGCATAATATCTTCTTTTAAATCTGGTAGTGGACTTTTTTCTGACTTTCCTAAAATATAAGCTGTTCTATCAGGAATGGTTGCATGATTTAAAATAACCATATTTATATGTTCTTGATCACAATTAACTTTAGTATGTTCTATAATCATTTGGTAGAAATAGCTAGAAGCCATACTACCTACTCCACCAATAATTCCTAATTTCATTTTACACCTCATTTATAAAGTATACTTTATACCAAATTAAGAAAGTATAAATAACATATATTTTACGACCATTTTGTTTCTTTTCATTTTTATGATCATCTAATAATTTATTTAAATAATCTACTTTAAAAAATTCACTTACAAAATCTTCATTAAATAATTCTTTTACTTTATTATAATATTTATCTTCTCTTATCCAATAATGGAAAGGAACAGGAAATCCCCATTTAGGACGTGTAGCCCATTCATCAGGTAATACTTCATTAGCAGTTTTTCTTAAAATATATTTTGTAGTATTATCTCTAGATTCCATATTAGAAGGAATTGTTTGAGCAAGATTCATTACTTCTTTATCTAGAAATGGTACACGTAATTCAATTGAATGTGCCATTGTCATTTTATCAGCTTTAAGAAGTAAATCTTCTGGTAACCATAAATGGAAATCACAATATTTCATTTTTGTTATATCATCTTTATCTTTTACTTTTTCATAAATAGGTGCTATTATTTCTTTCCAAGTTTTTCCCTTTAAATATTTTTCTTGTAAAACTTTATCTTTTTCACCTTCACCAAAGATAAATGCAGGACCTACATAATATTCTTCAGGTGCTAGACCATTTTTAACTAAAAATTTACGACCATGGAACCATGGACGTTCTAAAGCCCATTTACCAATAGCATGTCTTAAAAAAGCAGGTAATTTTCTGTATTTTTTATCTTTATCAGTAACCATATATGTATCATTACCACCAAATACTTCATCTGCCCCTTCTCCAGATAATGCAACTGTTACATGTTTTCTAGTCATTTCTGATAAAAAATATAAAGGTACATTAGAAGGATTAGCATGTGGTTCATCTGAATAATACATAATTTTTTCTAATGAATCAAAATATTCATCAGGTGTAATTGTTTTATTAATATTTTCAATTTTTAATAAATCAGATAATTCTTTAGCTTGATCAATCTCACTAAAATGTTCTCTTTCAAAACCTACTGAAAAAGTATTATTAGGCATTAATAATTTAGCAATATAACTAGAATCAACACCACCTGATAAAAATGATCCAACTTTAACATCACTAATTCTATGATGTTCAACAGAATCTTTCATTACTTCTTGAATTTTTTTAGAAAATTCATCCATACTTGTATCTAAATCATCGTTAAAATTAATATCATAATATTGTCTAATATCTAATTTTCCATCTTTATATGTAAAGCAATGTCCAGGTTTTAATTTATATACACCCTTAAAAAATGTTTCATTTAAAGATGAAAATTGGAAAGTTAAATAAGGACGTAGTGCTTCTTCATTTAATTCTTTTTTAAAATTTGGATTAGCAAGGAAACTTTTTATTTCTGAACCAAAAATGAAAGTATCATTCATATTAGCATAGTATAATGGTTTAATACCAAAAATATCTCTAGCACCAAACATTTTACGTTCTTTTAAGTCCCAAATTACAAAACAATACATACCTCTTAAATGATCAACAACATTTTCTCCATACTTTTCATATCCATGAAGAATAATTTCAGTATCTGTATTTGTTCTAAATTTATGACCATCTTTTTCTAAATCTTTTCTTAATTCTAAAAAGTTATAAACTTCTCCATTAAAAAATATTAACTTATCTTCTTCTTCATTGTATATTGGTTGAGTACCACCAGATAAGTCAATGATACTTAATCTTCTAAATCCTATTGCTACATCTTCATCACAATAATAACCATCACTATCAGGCCCTCTATGAATTATTCTATCGGCCATATCTTTTATTATTTTTTGCTTTTCTTTTTTAGATTGTTTATTAACAAATCCTACAATTCCACACATATATTAATCTCCTTTTGATTTAATTTTAATACATTTTATAAACAAATGTCAAATAAAAAAGATAACTGGGTTATCTTAAAATCCAATGATAGTTCCATCATTTGCAAACTTTAATTCTTGTTTATTATTACTATCTTCTTTTTTATTTATACCAATAACAATTCCATTTTTATCAAACAAATATTTACTTACTGGTTTTTCTGAATTAACTAATAATTTATCATTTGATATAGGTAATTTATAGCCTTTAAATATTACTTTCTCAATGTCATTTTGACTAAATAAAATATTTTTATCAATCATTGATAATCCATTAGGATACATTACACCTATATAATCTTCAATATTATATCCTTTATTAGGATTACAAAATTTATATCCTGAAATCATAATTAAATTGTCATTATTATGCAATTTAACAATTGTTCCTATTGGTTCATATTCATAATTCATATTATAACCTCACTATCATATCAATTATATAATAAATTGTTTATTAATACAAGTATTCAAAAAACATTGTCAACTGACAATGCTTTACATATTAATATTTTTCTACATTTTCAAAAATTGAAACATTAGATAAAAGTTGGTCACTCGTAGGTTTATTTTGATTTTCATACTCATGTTTTACATCATCTAACTGAACTTTTAAATCATTTAACTTATTTGTAACAACATTACATGTATTTGTTATATCTAAAATATAGTTATTTATTTGTTCATCATATTTTAAAAATAAATCATTATTAGTTTTGACATATTCTTTCAAATATTCAAGATGTTTTTCTAAATTATCAACATAATCCTTTATTGCAGAATTCATTGAATCAACTTTATTAGCATTAATACCTATTACACTAGTTTCTTTAACTTCATTTTTAGATTCATCATCTCTTCCAGCTAAACTAGCATTAAAAACTACTTGTTGTGCTGTTTCTCTCCAGTTCATAAATTACCTTCCTTTCACTGTAATGCAATCATTGTATCATCATCATTATCATTTAATAAATCATATAAAACTTCTTCTAGATTGTCTAATTGTTCTTGAACTTCTTTAATATTTTCTTCTAAATCAGTTATAAATTTATCTTTTTCTATTCCAATCCAACCTTCATTAAAAGAACTTTTTATTCCATCTAAATCATTTAATAACCTTTTTGTTTCAATAATAGCTTTGGTATTTAATTCTTCAAGATTTTTTTTAGTATCTACAAAAGTATAACCAAATTTGAAATCATCAAAATCTAACCCCATTCTTATCCTCCTATGTTTCTAATTCTTTTATATAAGTATATCTCATATATAGTATTTTTTCAATAAAAAAAGGATAAATAATTATCCTCTTCTTGATTTTAAAAGTTTAAAAAAATTATTTAAAAGTCCAAATTTATATGTACTAATAAAATAAATTATTCCACCTACTAATGCATATAATAAAACAATCATAATACTAGAAAATCTAGTAGTAACATGTGCAGGAATAAAACAATTTAATAATAGTAATCCTAAAATCATTAATAGTGCTGATATAGAAATTTTAAACATATTTCCAAAAATACTTCTAAAATGAAAATTAAACTTATATTTTAAATATCCTAACATAAATATTATAGTAACAACTTGTATAAATAATGTTAATACAGTAGCACCTTGATATGCTGGAATACCTATAAGTGGTAAATATTTCATTGCAGGAATATTAAAAATAGCCTTAAATACAAAAGCACCAAATAATGTTCCTAATGTAATTTTACTTTTATTTAATGATTGTAAAATATTTACAAGTAACCAATGAATTGAATAAGTTAATGCTTGTAAAGCATACAATCTAAAAACACTTACACTTAATTTATTATAACCATAAAAAATTGTCCATACTGGTGTTGCTAAAAAAGATAAACCTAAAGTTAATGGTAAAACAATTAATGTAAGCATTTCTAATGCTTGATTGATTTTTCTATTAACCTCATTATATTCTTTTTTAACATAACTTGATGAGATATGTGGAATTAAACTTGTAACAAAACCAATTGATACAGATATTATAATCATATCAAGTTTAGTAGCCCATGTAGCAATACTTGATAATACAATTTCAGCATTTGATCCACTCATACCCATATCTGTTAGTGTTCTTATAATTGTTGTTGAATCAACTATTACATAGAATGAATCAATTAAATCAACTAAAACAAATGGTATAGCATAAAATATAATTTTTTTAAATATATCTTTATTAGTAATTTTTAATTCTTCTTCTTTAGCTAAAGCATTTTTATTTAATTCTTTTTTATTTTTATTAATTACTATTTTTAAAAATAAATATCCAAATGCAGCACCAACTGTAGCAGCAAAAACAGAAATTTTAACTGCAAGTTCTATACTAGAATTCATTACTTTTACAACTATAAAACTACCTAATAATAAAACAATAACTCTAACTAACTGTTCTAAAACATTTGCAATACTAGATGGAGTCATCATCTTATGTCCTTGTAAATATCCTTTTGTTACACTAAATAATGGAACAACTAATAGTGCTGTTGAAACAACTCTAATAACACTAGCTATACTTTCAACTGAATTGCCACCTTCTACTCCACCTTTTAAAATATTTGCAATAGTTGGTGCAAAAATCATTAGAGCAATAAAACTAATTAACCCTAAACCTATAATAATTGATGAACCTATTTTGAATGCACGCTCTTTAGTATTATATTGTTCTAAGGCATTATACTCACTTACAAGTTTTGACATAGCAACAGGAATACCTGATGTAGATAGATTTAAGAAAATAGCATAAATAGAATAAGCGTAACTATATAATGCTCCTCCCGTTACTCCTATCATTGCATAAAATGGGATTACATATACAAGACCTATTATTTTACAAATAATAATTCCTGCAGTAGCAATAATAGCACCATTTAAAAAATTACTTTTTTTCATTATATTTTTTATATCCTTTTAATATTTTTTGATCCCATCTATATTGATAATATAATCTTTTTAAATTCATATCATAAGGTGCTAAAGTAAATCTATAAAAGTTTTTAATTTCATGATTAGGTACATGTTTTTTTAACTGTCTTTTGGATACAATACTAACTGTAAAATCTCTATTCGCAATTTTGAATTCATGTTTTTCATTTTTTATATAATCATTTACAATATATTCCATTAAATTAACACCATTAGCAAGATTATACATATTACTTCTACCTTGTCTAATATTAATTTCAAATACAACATATCTATCTCTTAAACGATCATATACAACATCAAAATGACCTATTCCAGTATATTTAATTTTTTCAACAAAATCTTTTAATTCGTAACATAATTTTTCATCACATGCATTAGTAATAGCATTATAATTTCCTATTAATTCTGGAGTCCTATCATGCATAAGGATTTTTCCACCTGACATTACTTCTACTTCATGATCTTTATTAGCATAGAATGTATAAACATACATATCTTCATCTGTTGATTCAATATATTCTTGTACTATAAATTTATCATCGTAACCACCATTTTTTATAATATTTATATTTTTATCAAACTCTTCACGATTATTAATAATATATCCTTTTTGTCTGCCAGCAAAATCTAATCTAGTATATTTATCAGTATTTCCTGGTTTCATAAATATAGGATATGTAAATGGTATTTCAAATTCTTCTAATTTATCTTTACTAAAATCATATACAACTGTTTCAGGATGACATAAATTTAACTTATTACATAATTCATAAAATGTGTCTTTATTAAATAATTGTAAAAATAATTCTTCATTAATTGTAGGCACAATGAAATTATCACTTAATTTCTCAATTTTATTTTTATTATGTATAACTTGTTTTACATAATAATCAGTATTAGATAATACTATTTTTTTCTTATTTGGATATAATTTATCAACATCTTCTAAAGCTTTTAACATTACTTCATCTTTTAGTAAGTCCTCATAATAATATCCTTCTATTAATTTAGAAAAAGTAGTTGGATATAATGGATATCTACCAATTACGATAGTTTTTATTTTATATGCTTCATAAAATGCACGAGCAACAGCATATGAATTCATATCACCACCAAAAATTACACCAACGAAATTTTCTTCTCTCATATAATCACCTATCTTTTTCTTAGTTTTCTTTTTTGAAGTTTTCTTCTAATTGGAATTAAAGTATTAAAAATAAAATACATTAATTTATTAGTTACTAAATCAAATTCTCCAATAAATTCATGATATTCTCCACCAAGTCTTTTTTTAAAATTATGTAGACCGTAAATAGAACTAGATTTATCTGGATTAGCATCTCCAGAACATCCGAAAAAGTCTATTTGTTTATAACCTTCATGTTTAGCATCTAAAATGATATTATAATATAAATAATAATTAGCATTTAAGTATCTAAGTGCTGTTATATTACCACCATGTACTGTCCATACTTTATCTCCATATTTAGCTGTCATAATACTTGATAATACTACTTCATCACAGTCAATTTTATCTAATTCTAAAATATCTTTATTTACTCTATTTTTTTCTGTTTCTAATTCTTTTTTTCTATTTTCTTGCTTTTTAGGATTTACTTTCGTATTTTTATTTAATGCATCCATTCTAGAATCTATATCTTTTATTTTATCTTCATATGTTTTTCTTAAATCTTTGATATTTAATTTTACAACATATAAATCACTCATATTATGTTTATGTAGTACTTCATAAAAATTTTTATAATATTCTATTGGATTACATCCAAGATTTTCTCTTTCTGCAGTTTCTTCCATAGTTATATAAAAATCATTAATATCATTAACATCACCTTTATATAATGAAAATCCATATTGATTTCCTTTATTAAGTATTTTTCTTGATGTTGAATGAATATTAGATAATATTTCTTCTTCACTTTGAGTAAGATCTAATCTAAATGTAAATCTTGGTTGTTCATTAGTAAATTCAATATTAAATCCTTTATGTTTATAACCGTTATTTTTTAGAAATTCAATTAATTTATTATTATCATTTCCTAAAATATTTCCTTCACTATCTAAATCATGTCTTTTTATATCTGGATCTATTTTAATAAATATACATTTATGTTTTCTAGCATATTTAGTTAATTCTTCTGTAAATATTTTTAATATTTCTAAATCATTAAAATCTATAATATAACCTCTAGGACAATAAAAATAACAATATCCTTTTGGTAATTTTTTTTCTAATAATAAAGCTGTAGCAACAAGCTTATTTTTCTTTTTTAAACCAACATAATGAGGTGTAAAGTTCTTCTTTTTCATAACTTCACCCCAATAATAACTTTGCATAAAATGTGATTTCTTATGAGAACTTACAAAGTTCTCGTATTCGGTTTCATTTATATTTTCTTCAAATTTCATTGATTTTCCCTCCAAAGTTCATAATAATTATAACACGGATACAATGTTTAGTAAATTGATATAAAAAAGCATATTCTAAACTAATATGCTTTATCTAAATAATTTACCAATTTCACCTTCTTGTAATTCAGGTGCTTCAAATATTTTTTTATTTGTGTCAAGAGTATTAAAAAGATTATCTGTTTTAATTTTACCATTTGCAATATCATGTAACATTTCTATTTCTTGTTTTGTTAAATTATCTCCTCTTAATAATCTTGAGTGTAAATCATTACTTAATTTTTCAGTTCCTTCAATCGAATAAAAGAAAGCATTTTTAAATTCTTTATGTAAATCAACTAAATCATCTTTATGATCATAATTATCTTTAAAATCTCGTATATTATTTTCTCTTTCTGATTTTGTAAGTTTATCATTTTGACTTAATGGGGATTCTATTTCATTAAATTTATTATAATATGAGTTTAGAATTAAGTGTGCTCCATATTGATTTAAATTCTCAATACCTTCTAATGGTTTTTTACTATTTATTTCATTAATTTTTAAAATTGCATTTAAATTAGCATCATATTCATGATATGCAAGATCATGATAAAAATTAGTACTTGTTACAAAATGTCTATTTGTAATAGATGATATTAAGTTTTCAATGTATATTTTGTCAAAATGCTCATAATTTTCGATAATATTTTTTTGTTGGTTAGCATGTTCTAATTCATGTAATATAGCAAATAAAACAAATATTTTATCAGTTGATTCTTTATTTTCAAACATAATATTTTCTCTATTTTTTTCTTTCATAGCACTAATCATTCTATTTTGTAATTTATTTCCATTTATACCTTGTTCATCAGGTAATGTTATTGTTCTTTCAAAATTAGAATAAGAAAAATAATTTTGCCCTGTTAATGTAATTGATTTACAATATTTTTGTAATTGTTGTGATAAAACTAATATTTTAGTTAATTCAAATATATCCTTATTTTCAAGTTTTAAATCATTATTAAAGTAATTCATTTGACTCACTCCTATCATTTACATTATATCAAAAAAAAACACGTTTATATCGTGTTTTTGTATACTTTTTTTATTGAATCTAATTCTTCTATATCTAACTTGTTTCCAAGTAATAAAGATTCTATACTTTCATCATTATAATTAGTTACATATTAAATTAGGTATTCCACTTAAATTATCTCCAAACATATTTTTATTAGCAGTTAAAAGATCAATACCTAATTTATTAGTATAAATTACAAGTAATTTGTAAGCTAGATAACGTTTTATTTCATGTTTTGTTAAAAATATTAATATATCATTTAATAATTCATTTGTAATATTTATCTCTTTAATGTTTTTTCTAAATTATCTGTACTATTTATTAATATATTTTTTAGATTTTTTAATTCATAATTATTTAATTTACTTCCATATAAAATTTTATCAAATAAATTTTCTTCTTTTACAGATTTTTTATCATTAAGATATTTTAATGCATCTAAATATCTATAGCATTCGTGGACCGATTCTAAATATGGATTTGTTACAATAAATCCAAATATATTAATAAAATCATCTACATTACCAAATAATGCTTGAGTATTTTCTTTAGGTGATGATTCATAATTACAATTTAAACTTAAATAACCCCTTAAAATTTTATATAAAGCAAATTTATTATAACTTTTGATATGTTCAGAATTGATATACTCTTTATTTAATTTATTAACCATTAAAGCAGCATATAAATCATCATCATATTCGTTATATAATATATTATGAAGAATATATTTAATATTACTTGTAGCTTTCATTTTAGTAATTATCATATGCTTTAAATAATCAACATTTTGCCCTTCATAATTTTTTAATAAAATATCTTCTTGAATGGCATGTCTTGTTTCATGTAATACTTCATTTAATAATAATAAATTATACATATCAGTGTCTTCATTAATAAAAATAGGTTCTTTAATTTTATCTAGTTCTTCTTCATTAAATAGCACTTTAACATCTTTTAATTTAGCATAATTCATATAATCGGTTATAAACCATCTTGATGTTATATCCGCTGATAATCCCATTTTCTTGTACTTATAATTGTAAAACGGACTATTATTTTCACATATAAATTCACAATTATCATCATGTATTTCTTTAGATATATTTACTAAATCTTTATATCTAAGTAATTGTTTCTTTTTTATTCTATTCATTATTTTATCCATAATATCACCCAAAATATGTCTAATCTATTATATATATATATAATCATTTGTCAAATAAAAAAAGTGAAACACAATATTTCACTTTTAGAATCTTATTTTCTTTTCAATATAGTCAACTAATTCATCAATATTTAATGTAATTTGTTCCATTGTATCTCTATCTCTTATAGTAACAGTGTTATTATTTAATGTATCTTCATCAATTGTTACACAGAATGGTGTACCCATAATATCTTGTCTTCTATAACGTTTTCCAATATTACCTGATTCATCATATGAAGTATTAAAGAATTTAGCTAGTAAGTTATAAACTTCTTCTGCTTTTTCTGCATGATATTTTTTCATTAATGGTAATACTGCAACTTTATAAGGTGCTATTGCTGGATGAAAATGCATTACTTCTCTTGTTGTATTATCTTCTAAAGTTTCTTCTTCATAAGCATTTGCAAGAAGTGCTAGTGTAAGTCTATCACATCCTATTGATGATTCAATTACATATGGTACATATTTTTCATTTGTTTCAGGATCTAAATATTCCATAGATTTTTTAGAATACTCTTGGTGTCTTCCTAAATCATAATTTGTTCTATTATGTGTACCCATTAATTCTCCCCATCCAAATGGGAATTTGTATTCTATATCACATGCTTCTTTAGCATAATGAGCTAATTTTTCATGATCTTTAAATCTTAAATTTTCAGGATTAATATTTAGGTCAGTTAAGAAAGTCATTGCTTTTTTCTTATATTGTTGATAAAAATCTGAATCTGTTCCTTCTTTACAGAATAATTGATGTTCCATTTGTTCGAATTCAATTGTTCTAAATGTAAAATTACCTGGAGTAATTTCATTTCTAAAAGCTTTACCTATTTGACCAATACCAAATGGAACTTTAGCTCTCATTGTTCTTTGTACATTTAAAAAGTTAACAAATTCACCTTGTGCTGTTTCAGGTCTTAAATAAACTTGACCAGCCTTATCTTTAACAACTCCTCTATATGTTTCAAACATTAAATTAAATTGTCTAATTGGAGTATAATTTACTTTACCACATTTAGGACATGGTATTTTATGTTCAACTATATAATTATATAATTCATCATCATTTAAAGTATCAGGATTAATTTCATCAGTAAAACTTTCAATTAATTTATCTGCTCTATGACGAGTATTACAATCTTTACAATCTAATAATGGGTCTGAAAAACCACCAACATGTCCACTTGCTTCCCAAACACGAGGATTCATAAGAATAGCAGCATCTATACCATAAGAATGTGAACTTTCTTGAACAAATCTTTTCCACCAAACTTTTTTAACATTATTTTTCAATTCTACTCCTAAAGGACCATAATCCCAAGTATTTGCTAAACCATCATATATTTCACTACCTTGAAAAATATATCCATATTGTTTTGTTAGTGCAACTAATTTTTCCATTGTTATCATATTTATCCTTCTTTCTAATCATTATAACAAAAAAGATTCTTTTAGTTATGTAAGGGTCCTTGCGGACGGTTCCACCTTACTTATTCTAAAAGAATCAGCTTCGTTTATATTGCTCCGGGATTCCACTCCATCATCGCATTGATACATCGATTATATTATTATTTTTATTGTTTGTCAAGTTTATTTCATAGAAATAGTTAATCTATATGATTAACTTATGATAATGTCTTAAGTATTAACTTTTGAAAATGTCTCAAGTTAATATATAATACTCCACTGAGGTGGAAAAATGAAAGAGGTAAAATTAAGAATGAATGAACAAGAAAAATACGAAGTTATCAAAGA
>JALERC010000089.1 GCA_022763805.1 Mycoplasmatota bacterium
GTTATATCTTGAATAAATACCAAAATCATCACTAATAATATTAATTAATTTTTCTTCTGACATTTCATCTAAAAATTTACAAATATTGTATAAATTAGATTCAACCATTGTAGGTCTAATACAATTACAAATATTATAGATAACATCTTGATTTTCTTTTGTTCCTTTTTGCAAATATTCATTTGGATTTACTGAATCATTAAATTTTTCTTTAACAACATATTTTGAATTCCAAAACAAATAAGTAATACAAGTAATAATTTCTTGAATATCATTAATTGCTAAATATCCTTTAACATTATTTTTAAATAAATTAATTATATTTTGTCTTTCATTATCTGACATAAATAAAACCTTCTTTCTTATATTGGGGTGTACCCACTTTTTCTTGTTACATGTATAATATATCACTTGGTTGGGTACATGTCAATCTTTTTTAAAAAATTTTTTTATTTATTTAAAAATACATCTAAAATAATAAGATGTTTATAAATTTTAAAAACATTGAAATGTGGTATAATGCGTATTTTAATAACATTATATACTTTATTTGATTCTTTAGATTATGAAGATAATGCTTTAGATTAAAAAAAATATTCTTCTAATAGTAACAACAAAGAATAATAAAAAAAATTAAACTTTCTTTACTACTAATGATGTGAATTTTATTTTGAAAACATCAAATAAAAAAACTAGATAATTTTTTTAATCTAGTCAATTAAATGATATAGAAACATCATAAGTATATTTATATTTTCTTCGTTTATATCTTTTTCTTGCAAATACATGACCAACTAAATGTTTACGATCTTTTTTATTAAAATGATATCCTGCATTAAAACGTGGTATTACATTTTCTATAATATCTATAACTTCCCACGAATCATCAAAATATTCCCTCATTTCTAATCTTTTAAAATATTGTTATTTAGGATAGTTTATATAATCGTGTTCGTTTTCTGCTAAATGATAGAATATATAAATTAAAACATTTTCTTCAACAAAGGTTTAGTGATTTATAACAGAATAAAAAATCATATTCTTTTTCAACTTTCTGTTCAAAAAATTATTTTCGCAAAAATTTACTTTATCATTATAATTAAAATAATTTTACTTTATTTCTTTCATTATAACCCTTTTTTTCTCATAAATAATTATTTATATAATAGACCCTAAAACTGTATATTATCATTGTAAGGCAACCTATCAAAAAAGATACAGTTTTTTTGTAATTTCCATAAAATTTTAATTTTTTTTTAAATAGAAATAAATTATCAAATTCTTTTTTTCCCTTATTATAAGGGCTAAAAAGTGTCCGTAGTTATAATGTACCACGAAGTATAACCCCAGTAACCGGAATTAATCCTACAACTACACACAAATTTAGAATTGCTTGAAATGAAATCCAAAAAGTAATTCCAAATGATACATATTTAGCAAATAAATTATCACATTTTTTACTTATTACTAAACCATTATATGTAATTAATAAAAAAAGAAATAATATTATAAATGCTCCTAATATCCCTAATTCTTCAACAATGATTGAAAATATAAAATCTGTTTGTGGTTCAGGAAGATAAAAATGTTTCTGCCTAGAATTTCCGAGTCCATAGCCAAATAAACCTCCTGGACCTATTGCATATAAACTCATTATTATTTGAAATCCACTACCTAAAGGATCTGTCCATGGATTAATAAATGAAACTATTCTTTTAAGCCTATATGGTGCTATTATAATTAAAATAATAATTCCTATTATCCCAATAAATCCTAATCTAAAAAAAAGTTTCATACTTACACCGCATAAATACAAAAGAGAAATAGAAATCATAACAATAATTATTCCTGTACCAAAATCTGGTTGTAACATAATAAGACCAAATACTAAAAAAATTAGAATTAAAATTTTAAATAGATTAAATTTTTTATTAGATATATATTTTGATATAAATATAATAATTGATAATTTCATGAATTCACTTGGTTGTATACCAAATCCACCTATTCCAAACCAACTTCTACTGCCATTTCTCACTTTTCCTATTCCAGGAATTAATACTAATATCATTAACAATAAACTCAGTAAAAAAATAATATTAGCATATTTATAATATAATTTATAATCTATTTTGCTTATAAAAAACATTAAAATAATACTTATTAAAAAAAATAGTATTTGACTCTTCATATACTTGTATGGATCATCAAATTTATATTCTGCCCAAATGATAGATGATGATGTGATCATAATAATACCTATAATAGATAATATTATTACAGATATTAATAAAATATTTTTGTTTTTCATACTAAATTATATTATAAAAATGCCAAAAAAAAACCATTAAAATGGTTTTATTTATAAAATGGTGTCCCGTGCGAGATTCGAACTCACGACCCTTTGATTAAAAGTCAAATGCTCTACCAGCTGAGCTAACGGGACATGCAACGTTTTTAATAATACTCTTAATTATTATATTTGTCAATAAAAAAAAGAATATTTTTTAAATTATTTAATAAAAAAAGAAACTATAAAGTTTCTTTTGAATACAATAATTTATTTAGTGCTCTTTTTCTATGTGAAACACTATTTTTTTCTTCTTCTGTTGCTTCTCCAAATGTTTTATTTAAATCATTTGATAGAAATATACAATCATAACCAAAATCTGTTTTTCCTCTTTCTTCAGATATTATTTTGCCCATAGTTTTTCCTTCATAATAATCATAAGTACCATCAATATTATATTTAACTATTAAACAAATAAAATATGCACTTTTATCTTCTTTATCACTTAAATTTTTAATTAATAAATCTCTATTTGCTTTATCATCATGATTACCTGCGTAACGAGCACTATATATTCCTGGATTACCGTCTAAACTATTTACACATAATCCACTATCATCAGCAAGAACAGTATAATTTAATCCTCTAGATTTCAAATATTTACTTACAGTTTTGGCTTTAATAAGTGCATTTTCTAAGAAAGTTTCTCCATCTTCAATAATGTCATCATTAAATCCTATATCATTTAATGATAATATTTCAATACCTTTTAAAATATCTTTAAACTCTTTAATTTTATGTTTATTATTACTTGCTAAAACTATTTTCATAAATAATCCTATTTTAGTTTCCAAATATCTTTATTATAATCACTAATTGTTCTATCAGATGAGAAATAACCTGCTTGTGAAATATTTACAAGCATTTTCTTTTTCCATTCATTTCTATTTTCATAATCTTTAAATGCTTTATCTTTTGTAATTTTATAATCTTCGAAATCTAATAGAGTTTTAAACCAATCTTTATATAATAATTCGTTTTTTAATCTATTTAATCTTTCATAATTGCCACCATTTTTCATAGCAATATCACTAGTTAAAAAATCGATTGCATTTTTAATATCATTATTTTTATCATAGTATTCTTTTGGATTATAAGTTCCTTCTTCGTACAATTTGATTACAGTATCTGAATCTTTTCCAAAAATATAAATATTATCATCACCAACAAGCTCATGAATTTCTACATTAGCACCATCATCAGTACCTAGTGTAACAGCTCCATTAAGCATAAATTTCATGTTCCCTGTTCCACTAGCTTCTTTACTAGCAAGCGAAATTTGCTCTGAAATATCACATGCAGGAATTACTTTTTCAGCAAGTGAAACGTTATAATTTTCAAGCATAACAACATTCATATATGGTGATACATCTTTATCATTTTTAATTGTTTCTTGCATAACTAATATTGCATGAATAATATCTTGTGCAATAGTATATGCAGGAGCAGCTTTAGCACCAAAAATAAATGTAATTGGTCTTTCAGGAATTTTACCTGCTTTAATTTCTTGATATTTATTAATAATATATAGTAAATTCATTTGTTGTCTTTTATATTCATGTAATCTTTTTGCTTGAATATCAAATATACTATTAGGATCTAATTTAATACCACTAGTTTTATCTAAATATTCTGATAATTGAACTTTTTTAATATATTTAACATTTTCAAGTTTATTTAATAATTCTTGATTATCAGCAAGTGCTTTTAATTTTTCTAATTCAGTTGCATCTTTTTTATATTCATTACCAATATAACTACTTATTAAATTTGATAATTCTTTATTACATGATAATAACCATCTTCTAAATGTTATACCATTTGTTTTATTATTAAATTTTTCTGGATATAATTTATAAAATTCATTTAATTCAGATTTTTTTAATATTTCTGTGTGAAGTTGAGCAACACCATTTACAGAATACCCATAATGAATATCCATATGTGCCATATGAATTCTATTTTGAGAATCGATAATATTAATCTTTTCATTATAACCATATTTGTTTTTAATTCTTTTATCTAATTCTCTAATGATAGGTACTAATTGTGGACATGCAGTTTCTAGAAAGTCAACAGGCCATTTTTCAAGTGCTTCTGCAAGTATTGTATGATTAGTATAAGCACATGTTTTACTAACAACATCTACTGCTTCATCAAAAGAAAAACCTTCATTTTGAGTTAATAATCTAATTAATTCAGGAATAACCATTGAAGGATGTGTATCATTAATTTGAATTTTAGCATGTTCATTCATTTTATGTAAGTCATGCCCTTTAGATTTTAATTCTTCTAAAATCATTTGAGCACTACTAGATACCATAAAATATTGTTGATATACACGTAGTAATCTTCCTTGTTTTGTTGAATCATCTGGATATAAGAATAATGTTAAATTTTTTGAAACATCCCATTGTGGGAAGTTAATACCATTATATACAATGTTTTCATCTACTGTTTCAATATCAAATAAATTCAAATGATTTTTACCACCATTATATCCAGGTACATCAATAGTATATAAATGTGATTTAACTTTACCATAACCAAAGTCTATATCATATACTTTTTTTGTATCATTTAACCATGATTGTGTTTCTATCCAATCATTTTTTTCAGTTTTTTGTTGTAAATTTTCAAATTTTTGTTTAAATAAACCAAAGTGATAATTTAAACCACAACCATCACCAGGTAATTGTAAATTAGCAATGGAATCTAAGAAACATGCTGCTAGGCGTCCTAAACCACCATTACCAAGAGATGGTTCTAATTCTTGTTCTTCAATATTAGCAAGTTCTTTTCCATTCTTTTCTAATATTTCATTTAATTGATCATATAAACCTAAATTAATTAAGTTATTAGAAAGTAATTTACCTATTAAAAACTCAGCTGATATATAGTATACTTTTTTATCTCCATCTATATCTTTTTGCATACTAGAATATCCTTTTGTGAGTTGTAAAATACTATAAAATAATTCTTTGTCTGAACATTCTTTTATAGATTTATTGTACATTGTTTTTGTCATCGTATCTAACGCTTTTTCTACTTCATAAGCTGTCATAATTAACCTCCTGTATTTTTGTACGTTATAAACTTATCATATTTTCGTTTAAATTACAATAAAAAAAGAGCAATTTTGCTCTTTTATAAACCAAAAGATGTAATAATAGTTATTATCATGTAAATAACATATACTGAAATAAACATATAACCATTTGTTTTTGTCATTGTATCTTTTTTACCAAAAAATGGATTAAAACACATAAAGAGTGTACCAAACATTAAAATAATTATATCCTTATTATAAGATAATGAATATGAAATAGGACTAATAGCTGCACTAGCACCTATAATTAAAAATATATTAAATATTTGACTTCCAAGTACATTTCCAATAGCCATATCTGTTTCTTTTTTAATAGCAGCATTAATACTAGTAATAAGTTCAGGTAAACTAGTTGATACAGCTATAATTGTTAAGCTTATTAATTTTTCAGTAAGTCCTAGTTTTTTTGCTATATAAACAGATCCGTCAACAACAAAATCACCACCAACTTTTAATAATGCTATACCAACTATAATCATAATAATGCATTTACCTACATTAATTTTTTTCATTTCTTTTCTTGATACATGTTCAATTGAATCTTTTGATATTTCTTTAGCATGTGTAGCCATATAAATATTGTATGCTATAAATGCTACAGCACAAAGTAGAAGTAAGAAACCTTCACTTCTAGATATCATATTATTATCTACTATACCATTTGCAACTAAATATAATAAAATTGTAGCAAATAAATTTACTATATTTTCAATATATTTAGTTTGTTTTTTATATACAAGTGGTGTAATTATAGAACATATTCCTAAGATTAAAAACAAATTAGATATATTTGAACCTACAACATTCCCTATTGCTATATCACTATGTCCCTCTATTGCTGATGATAAACTTACAACAAGTTCTGGTAAAGATGTACCAATACTAACAATTGTCATTGCTATTATTATTTCAGGTATTTTGAATTTTTTAGCTATGTCGCTTGCTCCATCTACTAATAAATCAGCACCTTTAATTAATAATGCAAATCCTAAAATTACAATAATAAACTGTAAAATCATTTTTTCACCCTTTCAAAATAATTACAAAAAATGAGACTATCTGCCCACTTTTCGGCAGATAAGTCTCATCATTTAAAACAAAACCAGGTTATTACCATGATGTTGATTTTGTTACTTTAAATAAAGCCAATTACTCCCTTATCGCTTTATCATTATATATTAAAATTTTTTTTTTGTCAAATCGCAAATAATAAAGAAATTATCCCATATGATTAACTTATGATAATGTCTTAAGTATTAACTTTTGAAAATGTCTCAAGTTAATATATAATACTCCACTGAGGTGGAAAAATGAAAGAGGTAAAATTAAGAATGAATGAACAAGAAAAATACGAAGTTATCAAAGA
>JALERC010000101.1 GCA_022763805.1 Mycoplasmatota bacterium
TCACCACTTGATTACTACTATAGTATATACCAAATAACACATTATTATCAAAATTTTTAAAAATTTGATAATTTCGTGTGTTTTTAGTATGCCTATAATATCATAAAAAATTATAGTTGACAAATCTTAGAATGTCATAAAAAATAAACAGTATAAACTGTTTATTCTACATTGCATTTAATGTCATTAATCATATTATAAGAAACATTGATTTTAGTATTCTTGCTTGTATTATCTTTATTTACAGGAACAATATATGCAATTAACTCTACATTATCAACATCATCACAATATCCATAAGTATCAACAGTAACAGATAATCCAACTTCTTCTGAATTTGTTATTTCTGAAATCTTTTTCTTTTCATATTCTAAATCTTTAGCATATGTTTCGATTAATATTAAATAATTATTCCTTTTAAAATCAGCTTTTTCAAGTTGTCCTTTTTTGATATCATATTCTTCTAAAAATGATTTATAATCATTATAATTAGTAATTACAGCTCTTTTACTTTTATATTCACTTATTTTAACATTTCCTAATGATAAAATTTCACTATTTTTAGGTTTACTTGCTAATAAAGCTTCTTTTATAAGAATAATAGTTGTAAGTACAAATACTGCTGCAGCAATATATAAAGCTACTTTTTTGTAATCTACTTCTTGCTTTTTAGTTTTCTTTTTCATCTTCTACACCAATCTCCTTTTTTATTTCTTCAATCTTTTGTGTTGTAAGTTGTATATTACTTACTATTTTTATTCCGGCATTATTAAATTTTGTTTTAATAATGCTCGACACCTCATTAATAGTTAAAGGCATTGCCTCTATATATGAAATTAATGATAGGTTATTTTCTACATTATTTGCATCAATTATAGCATAAAAATACTCACCATTCTTCATCCATACATATATATTAATATCCTTAGAAGAATTGTATGATTCATAATATTTTAAACGTTCTTTATTAACAAAAATTTTCGTTTCAAATACTAAATCTTTTTTATCTTCAACTATAAAATATCTTGATGTATTCATACATTCATCCATGTCATTATCTGATACTTCAATATATAAATTATCATCATAAATATAAGTATTTAAAACATCATTCTTTTTACAACTCTTTTTATAATCAGTAGCATATATATATAAACTATTAGTTTGAAAAAATATTTCATCATAAACTTTAGCGTCAACTAAAGAATATTCATTTAAAAAATCTTGATATTCTTTAAGTGAATCAATAATTATACTTTCTGTTTTATGTTCTTTATAACTAATTAAAGAATACATAGCAAGTGAATTATGATTTTTATATAGTTTATATGATTTAATATTATTTATATTATCGTCCGTATATTCAAGTTTAATTAAATCTGATGCACTAATTTCTTTAGATTTTTTATTAATGATATAAATATCTTTTTCAAAATATTCATCTTCATTATAAAAAGGTTTTAATGTAAAATGTTCTTTATTTTTTTCTAATATAACACCCATTACATCATTTGTTATTTTTTCTTTTTTATAAAATTTAGATAAATTGTTATAAAATATAGCAATAATAATATATGATAATACTATAAATAAGCAAATACAAATAATGAATCTATTTTCTTTCTTCATTATTTCACTCCTATCATAATAATTATAACATTTATTTAAAAAAAATGTTATAAAAATTGAAATTTATGTTATTATATTATAATAGTTTTTTAAGAAAGAAGGTTTTAAGGTGATAAATACTAAGTTTAAATCATTTTTCTATTATTTTATGCCACTTATGTTTTTGTCCATGTGTATTATACCTATGTATTTATTATTTGAACATCCATATTTTAAAAATCAATTATTTTTTAGTATTATATTACTATTTTTTATATCAATAATATTAATATTTATACAAGCATTATGTTTATCTATAGATGCTAAAAATAATAATAGAATTTTAAAAATATTTCCACTATTCTTATTAGGATATATTTATATACCATATTATTATTCTAAATATATAGAAAAGGAATATAGCAAATTACCAATTATTAAATCATTTTTAAGCTTAATTATTATTGGTATATCTATTTACTTAGGATACAATCTAAATAAACCAAAAAAAGACTTATATTATAAAGTTATAAGTGATGATAAATTATTACAAGTAAATTTTCCTAAATCATTTAATAAATGTAGTTATAGTGAAACATATGATTTAGAATGTTATGATGAAACTAATAATCTTACAACAATGATTGTTAATTATAAACTAAACGAAATTAATTATGAAAATAAATTAGTAGATATTATAACATCATATGTTAAAATTCTAAACGAAAAAGATAAAACATTAGAAAAAATTGAAGAGCCTTCTTTAACAACTATAAATAATAAAAATATATACCAAGTTGTTTATAAAGGAACATCAGATGGTATAGAATATGACTTTATATTATCCAGTATCGACTATAAAGATGATGATATTCTATCACTAGTAATACAAGTTGTAGAAGTCGGAAACTATAAAAATAATAAAGAAAAACTTAGTAATATACTATCTTCTATAATTAAAGAAAAACATTAGATTTTATTTTCTAATGTTTTTATTTACAACCATCAATAATATCCTTTAAACCGGATTTATCTTTTTTCAATAACTTACAAAATTTTTCTGTCGGAGTAAGGTCAACTATAGTTGTACATCTACCATTTTCATAATTATATATATTTATTTTATTTTTTTGACCTAATCCTATACAATAATCCTTAGATTTATCTATTTGCCATTTACCATCTTTATAAACATTAAAATGAACTTTGGAATAAGTAACATCATCGGATATAAAAGCACTTCCCTTTTCAACTACATATGATTTAGATTGATATTCATATGCTAAAAAATAAGCGTTTTCTAATTCCTCATTTGTTTTAAATTCATTTATATAATTAGAATATAAATTCTTAATAACTTCATATTGATCTTTACTTATCATAATATCATTAGAATTTTTAAAGTAACCATCCTTATTAAATGTTATAGCAATCGGACAACTGATTTTTTTAACTTTTAATCCACTAAATATAAAATTATTTTCTTCAGCATAACATTCGTAAGTTCTATAAAAAAAGCCTAAGTATTCATTATATTGATTTTTAACATTATTACGAACTTTAATCGTAAAAAATGGTTTTTGTCCCTTCCTTTTTGCATAGTCATAATCAATGAATATACAAAAAATTATAATTAAACAAATACTTACTATTATACCAATCTTTCTATTCTTCATTATACTCACCTTTTTTTACTATAACATAATTTTTTATTATTTTCAAATGAATCATTATATAATAAAAAAATGACATGAATAAAATAAAAAATATTTAAAATACCACAACCAATATAAAACAATATATCTTCTACCATACTAAAATATATGTAAAAAAAAAGACTCTATTCCTTTTTAAAAGTTAAAATCTTTACTTCTTCATTTGTAGAATATGTATAATCTTTTCTCTCACATAAATATTTTTTACTTTCTAACAAATCAATTTTTATAAGCAATTCCTTTTTTTCATTTTCTAAAACAGATATTCTCTTATCATACTCATGTTTTTTATTTATTATACTTGATAATTCGTTAACAATACGATCATTATGTTCTCTTATATATTTATTTTTATTTTTCATTTCATTTATTTCGTTTATTTTTGAATTAATATTATCTATTTTAATAGATATTAATATTATAGATAACATAACTATTGTTAAAGGTATGATTCCATCAACAACAAACATCATTGCAATAAAAATATACGATAAATATCTATTTATTCTTTTTAATTCCTTTATACTTAAATGATATTCTTCTAATCTATTTGCGTTAGAAAAATACCATACTTTTTCAAGCTGATTACGTAATTCATTTTCCCTATCACATAATTTAAATCTATCACTCATTATATCATTTAATTCATCATTAATTTTTTTAACTTTTTGCTTTTCTGTTTTTATTTTTGTTTTAACATTATTATAAAATTGTTCCATTATAATCCCTCACATTGTGTTTTATAATATCATAAAATTTTAAAATAAAAAAGACTAAACTAGTCTTAATTGTGATAATGATATAATAATACAAACTAATATAAATAACATAAGAGGAATAGATGAAAATACATACTTTATTTCAAATTTATCTTTTTTAATATCTTTTCTTACTCTAAATAAATTTTCCTTTCTACCTAGAAATATTATTAATAATATAGATATTATTATGATTACTAAATTAATATAATAATTATTAATTATTCCAAAAATATTATTTATCATATGACAGGCAATACAAACTTTAATATCATTAGTTTTTATATATAATATACCTAGAACTATTCCACAAAAAATGGCTGGAAGTATTTGCATAAACTCAGCATGTGTAATACCAAACATGCATGCTGATATTAATATTGCTGTTTTCTTTCCATATTTTTTAAATAAGTTAATTGCATACCCTCTAAATAATAATTCTTCTAATATTGGTGCTACAATACAAGCATAAATAAATACAATTATAAACTCATATGTATTATTATATGAAAATATATCAGTAACATTTGTCTCAATAAAATAAAATCCAAAAGATTTAAAAATGTCATTTAGAAATTTTACAATATAATCTCCTATAAAACCAATTGACATAATAATAATAGAATATATTACTACATATTTAATATTTAATTTATTATGGCTTATTTCCAATTTTACATTCTTAGAAATAATTTTATTAAATACATAAAACGCACCAATATAGGATAATATCATTACTATTAATTCGTAAGAATTAAATGAAATCATTTTATTTGGTATTAATGGTGTAAGAATAATTGATACTAAGAATATAAAGACATAACAAGAAATTAACCAAGCAAACATTGCTTTACCATATAATTTAACTTCGTTCATATAATCACCTCTTTAATTATATCATAAACTTTGATATAATTTAATATAGGTGATTATATGTTATATAAAGATAAAAAAATTGTTCATGGAAGAAACTTAAACTATATTCGTATAGCTATTTTAATTCTATATACTATATTTATTATGGCTTTTTCTGTATATTCGTTATCATCTCCAAATTATTTTTTATCACTTCTTCTTATTCTATTAATAATTCTTTTTGTTTTATTTATAATCTATATTAGAAAAACAAAATATAAATTTTATGATGAAACATATTATATTTATGAAGATAAAGTAATAATTAAAAGAGTTGATAAAAAAATTGAAATTAAAATATCCGATATTGACCATTTAGAGACACATAGTGAATACAAAAACATCGGAGATGTAATAATATATACTAATAACAAAAAACACTATTTACTTGATAATATACATTATAAAAAAGCATATAAAATTATTAGTGAATTAATAGAAAATAAGCATCAAAATTGATGCTTATTTTTTTCATAAAAATCTTTAAGAGTCTCTTTACTTTTATCATTTAAAATATTTTTAATTACTTCTATAGTACTTATTTTACTAGGATCTAGTATAGGATTTTTATTACTATCCATACACCATTTACATTTATGTTCTTTTATTATCATTTCACCTAATAAAACACCAAGTGTTGTTGATAATTGATTAATCATATTATCATCGATAAATCCAGTAGTTTTAATATCTTTAACAATAA
>JALERC010000025.1 GCA_022763805.1 Mycoplasmatota bacterium
TTATCTGTTAATTTACACCGACCATTAACTCTCTATAAGACTTTTCATTATTACTATGCCTCTTCATCACATCAATTGAATATAATATATCATAATATTTTTAAAAACGCAATACTAATATTTTTTAAAATATTTTTTTAAATCTGATGTTATTTCATGATGAGGGTCTATTACTAATAAAATATAATTATCTCTTGTTATAACTTCATATTCATTTTTATTATATTTACTATTATTATTAATTGAATTAACAACTTTATCTACATTTTCGTCTTCAAATAATTTAATTAATAATATTTCATATTTTTTGTTATGATCATTATTTTTAGCAATAGTTATTTCTTTATAATTAATATTATCGTTTCCAAGATATTCTTTTACATACTCTTCTTTTAATGATTTAATAGTAAAATTTTTATTTTCAACTAAAATATTTCTACCAACTAAATTATCATTTTCTAATGAATATAATAAATTATTTAAAATACATGTTGTACTTCCATATAGTTTATTATTACATCCTGTAAAACATATCATTATAAGTAAACATAATATAAATTTTTTCATCTTACACCTCTATTTATTAATGGTTATTCCTGTTATATTAGCTATTTTATCATTCTTTTGTAAATTCAATCCATTAGCTTTAATACTTATTTTAACATCACTACCAATATGATCACCATTTACATAATATGTATTTCCTTGATTATTAAATGTACAATTATTAAATTCTATTATACCATTTATTGGTGTTCCAAATAAATAAATTAAATCTGTTTTATCTTTTAAATTGAAAGTACAATTATTAAATACTATTTTAAATCTTCCTTTACTATATGCATGTGGTCCTGTAGAAATAAATCTGTTTGCAGTTGAATTAATTATTGAATTATTAAATATTATATCCCCTTCAGTATCAGACATACCAACTGTCATAGATAAATCATCAAATTTACAATTATTAAATACACCGCTATTAAATCCATTATGATTAGCAAAATATGTTTTCCCAACGAATTTAACATTATCAAATAAACGATTCATATTCATTCCATTAAAACTCAATCTGTTTTCTTCGACACCTTCAAGATGTGAAATAGTACTATTTTTTAAAGTTAATTCACTTAAATAATTAACACTACCATCCATAACTATTGTCATATTATTAGCAACACTTCCATTGGATGGAATTGCAATAGATTTACCATAATTAATATTTTTGCCACTAAAGTATTTTGCCTCATTATTTTTGATATAATTTGATTCTGTATTCATAGAGTTTAATACTTTATTATTATATATTCTTGTATATCCTGTTCTATCTAAGCTAGTATATCCAGCATTTATACCTGATATTTTTGTTGTGTTATTTCTTATAACATAACCTTTAGTACGTGGCCATAGATAAATTGAACCACCAAGAAAATCTTCTATAATAAAATTATGTCCAGCACATGTTAAAAAGTTATTATTTGGATTGTCATGAAAATACATTTTTCTAAATGTAACATCTTGCATTTGATCCCAACCATCTTCAGCATCTAAAGCACATTTAGCAGAACTTTGACCACTATTTGAAATTTCAATATTTTCAAATAATAAGTTACTCATTGCAGAAGGAGCCATACCTACACATCTTGCATTATCAATAACTATATTTTTAAATACTGAATTAGTAGGAGAATTAAACATATGAACAGATAAATCTGTAGGAGTAGCCGTAGTAAATAGTGTTACTCTAATATATTTAGTATTATCAGGTTTTCCAATTCTTCTATATTGATATGCATCAGTAGATTTAATATATTTTTTATTACTATCATAAAAATGTACAATCATATTCCATGAACCGCTAACCCCTTGATATCCAAGATATCTGCTGATTTGGAAATATTTATTATTTCCAGATTTTGTCATATCAAAATAATCACTTACTACCCTTTTTTTACTAGCAACTTCATTCCCGTTAGTTCTATCTATATCACCTAATTTAAAATTAGATAAACTACCAGCAATAAATTTTGTATAACCAGCACCAGGTTTTCTATTAGAAATACCATTTCCAGCACCATAACCAGTAATATCTTTTATAGTTATATTTTCAAATGAAGAATATAATGCTTCATTTCCAAAAGATACACCCATTACCCATTCAGAATTATTAGGTGAATTAGCATAATCATGTTCGTAATAATCACCAACAAATGAACCATTAATAACATGTGAATCAGTTACTTGATTAATTTCTAACATTAGTGCACTATCACCTGTAAATTGATTTAATTTAATTGTTGCACCATTCATATCTAGAGTTAAATTACTAGGCATTTGAATTGTTCCTTCATGATCAATTCTATATTTACCAGGAAGTAATTTAATATAATCATATCCCTCTTTTTGTTTATCATTTATGAAATTTTGTAATCCAATTCTAGTATTTTTTGATTTTTGTAAAACTTCTTCTTTATCATAATCAGGAGCATATTTAGTATATGTTTCACCCCAATATCTGTTAGGCTTACCATCACCATCAGTATCAGCTACGAAACATTTATAAGTCTTAGAATTAAGTGTTTGAGAATCACCATAATCTTTTAATGCTTGTTTAATTAATGGTAATGTTTTGTTTTCTAATCCAGATAAATCAACCATCTCTTTTTCTACTTCATATGTATCAACATTAGTAATACCATACTTAGTTAAATCATTTGTAGTCATCACATAAGTATTTTTTGTATTTGCTGACTCAACTCTAAAGAAACCAAATATTTCATGAGAATTTCTATTATATTTATCAGTAGCAACTATTGAATAATCTACTTCGCCCGCATTACTAAAAGATCCGATTGAAATAGAATTATCCCCTGCTTTTACAGTTTTAACTATTGGACTTTTACCAGTGACATTAATAGTTATTTTAAATTCATTATTATAATTTACATCCTTGTATTCTTCTTGAAAATAATCAGTTACATAAAAATCCAAAGTAACGTTTTCACCTGGAGCTACTTTAGGTTTTACATAATACATTGAAATATAAGGAACGTAATTTATATATGCATATTTAAATACTATCTCATTAACATCTGTAGTATTTTTAATAGTTACACTTTCTTTTTTATTAATAATTATATAATCTGTAATATTAGGAGCATCATAACTATAAGTTTGATTTACTTTTACAGTATTATCTGTAACTTCAGTTTTAATACTATTATTATTTTCATCTACATATTTTATTTTTAATTTACCAGTTGGAGTAGTAGGCTTATTTGTTGATCCTCCAGTACTACCACCAGTTGATGGTTTATCAGTTGATCCACCAGTACTACCACCAGTTGATGGTTTATCAGTTGATCCACCAGTACTACCACCAGTTGATGGTTTATCAGTTGATCCACCAGTACTACCTCCAGTAGAAGGTTTATTGGTACTACCTCCAGTAGAAGGTTTGGTAGTGCTACCACCAGTTGATGGTTTATTGGTACTACCTCCAGTAGTTCCTCCGGTAGAAGGTTTATTTGTACTACC
>JALERC010000033.1 GCA_022763805.1 Mycoplasmatota bacterium
CATATAAAATATAAAAAAAATGTCAAAAAAAAGAATGTTTAAAACATTCTTTTTAATATCTAGTAATTCTATCATTAAACCATCCTGAACCAGCTGGGAAGTTAATGTAATCACGCGGATTAGTAGGATTATACCAATAATAATTATCCCAATAAGTCCAATCAGTACCATTCCATCCCTTTAGTAATGTAAAATGTAAATGTGCTCCATATGAAACACCAGTATTACCAACATAACCAATTACAGTATCTTTATCAACTACTTGGTTAACTTGTACAGCATACGCACTTAAATGTTGATAAGCAGTAGTATATCTTTGACCATTAACACTATGTTTAATATGAACAGTTAAACCTGTACCACCAAAATTATAAGTACTAACTACAATACCTGCAGCAGCAGCATATACAGGTGAACCATATTGACCATCAGCTATATCAATACCATTATGGTATCCACCCCATCTACCACCTACTTCACTAGTAATTCTACCGCTTCTTAAAGGTCTCCAGAATTTAGTATCCGCAGGAAGAGAATTTAATCTTCTATAACAAGTTGTAACTTCTTCAGTTTCATAACAACCTAGTTTAATTAAGTTATTTAATTCTTCTCTACTGGCTTTAATACCTTCTTCTAATGTTCCTTCATCTTTAGCAAGATTTAAACCTTGTGCTCTTAATTTAGATGCTTCATTACCTAATTGTATGATCTTTTCATCTAATTGCTTTTGTTTAACTTTAATTTCTTCAGTTTTAGCATTATTAGCAGCAATCATTTCATTAAATTGTTTTACTAATTTTTTATTATATTTAGTTAATTGTCCTGTTACAGCAACACGATAAATAAAATCTGTAAAAGTAGCAGCACCAAAAGTATACTCTAAATAGGAAGATTCTCCACTAGAAAGTTGATAGAAACTTAATATTTTTTCAATTTCAGTTTGTTTTACTCTTATATCTTCTTCTAATTGAATACTTTGATTTTTTAATTTTTCAACTTCTTTTTTACTATCTTCTATTTCATTTTCTATCAATGAAATATTATTTGTAATAGTTTGTATTTGTTGTTCCGTTAATTTTTGTTGATTTTTATTAGATTCAAGATTTTTTTCTAATTTATCTATTTCTTGTCTAATTGTCGCAATTGTTTTTGCATCTGTTTCTTCAGGAAATACAAATAATGTCGGTATTAAAAGAATAAAAGTTAAAACCAAACAAAATAACTTTTTAATTCTTTTCATTTAACTACCTCCTATTCTCTTAATTCTTTTCTTATCTCTTTATGTTTAGGACAATATTTACCAACTAATGCCCAAAATTCTTTTGAATGATTAAAATGAACAAAATGAGAAAGCTCATGAATAATAACATAATCTAATTTATCTACTGTTTCTTTAATTAAATTACTATTTAAAGTAATATATTCTCTTTTTTTATTACATACACCCCAACGTGTTTTCATTTTTCTAATTTTTACTGTTGGAAATGGAATACTTTCTTCAAATTTTTGATAATTATATCTAACTCTATCTTCAAAAATTCTTCTTGTTTCTTTTTTTAACCATGCATCTAATTTTGTTGCATCAGGTGTATATATTACTTTATCAACCATTTTAATATTTTTAAATTGTGGCATAACTATAACATCATATTTTTCACCAAAAATATAAAAACCATTTTCTTTTTCTCTTTCTTTTATTCTTTTTTCTATTGCCCCTCTAAGAAAGTCATGATTATTATCAAGTAAATTTTTTATTTCTTTTTTAGTTGCAAAAAAATTTGTTGTAATATGAATAGTCAAATCTTCTTTGACTCTTACATATGTTTTTTTGTTTCTTTTTTTTACAATTTCTACGTCGTACTCTTTGTTGTCTAAAATATATTTCATTATAAACTCCTGTTTCCACTTAAAATAGCTTTAATTACAGATCTATTAATTGCTTCAACAATTCTTTCACAATAATCATGATCTGTTATTTTATTTTCTAAGCCTTTAATACCTAAACATGTACCATATACGATATACAATTCTGGATCATTTATTACTTTATCAAAAATATTAATATTATCTAAGTATTCTCTAAAAGCTACCCATTTTTTATATTCTTCATTTGCAGTTCTTGTTCTTTTATATACTTTTGTAAATAGAAATAATAATAAAAGTGCAGGAAGTAAAGTACAATAACCAATTTTATTATTAAATCCTAGAATAATATCAACTAAAAAGATTAAACACCCTAAAAAGGAAGTAAATTTTACTATTCCGTATTCTTCTTTAGTTTCATAAAATATATGCTTGTAATTTTCTTTCTTCATTACTTTACACCATATTTCATATTCCATAAGCATAATATTTTTATTACGCTTTCTATCACAAAAATGATATAAGTCATCAATAGTTACTTTATTACCATCTCCCATAGTATATAAGACTAACTTAATTGTTGCTTCATCTCCTATAGAAGGTTTACAAGAAGAATAATTTCTAACTAAATATTCTTTACCATCAATAATTTCAATTTTTAAATGTCCTATTCTAATTAAATTAATAATATATGCAGCAAGAACATTACCATTTAATTTTCTATTTACTAAATTACTAACTTCTATGATATTTAAATCACTAGGAATACTTGTATAAAATTCTTCATTAAAATCTGTTTTATAAGGTCTAAAACTTTTTATATAAAGATATATTAACAATAATATAAAATAAATAAACCAAACCCATACTACAATATTAAAAATATTAATTATTTTTTCATTTTGTAAAATTTGAACAATTTGAACCATACAACACCTCTTATCCTAATAATTATTTTATCATATTTTAATAATAAAAAAAAGAGACTAAGTCTCTTTTATACCATCAATACAAGAATTATAGAAATAGCTAAAACAATTACTAATAATTCTACTACGAATTTAAAAATATATTTAAACCAATCTTTTAAAGATACATCAAACATACTTAATCCTGAAAGAAGTATTAAACTTGTTGGGCAAATAAGCATAACTAAATTAAACATTGATTGTAAAATGAATCCTATAATTGGTAAATAATCAGATCCAAAATCAGTAAATAATCCATTAATTGCTGATAATCCATAATACATATCATTATAGAAGAATCCTGTTAATAAACCAACAACACTAGTTGTTGCAAAATTAAATCCTTTAGTTAATGCTAGTAATTTTCCTGCAATTGTTGTGAAAATAGTTGTTCCACTTCCTACTAACATCATTGTAAAAATAATTGAACCAAGACTTATTAAGAAAGCAGGTTTAATCACTTTTAAAGCGCCATCTTTCATACCTTCTAATGTACCATTTAGTCCTAAATTATATATCCATCCTATAACAAATGAGAATATAACTAATAATGCTGAAAGTTCATAAGAAGTCCAGTATCCAAATGCATTAGTAGTACCTAATATTTTAGTAACTACTGATAAATTATTAACTTTAATATCTTCTAATTGTTTATAAAAATTATCAAATAATTCAACACCAAACATAAATTTCCAATTAGTCATACTTAAGAATAATAATATACCTAAGAATACTAACATAATAACTAATGGTTTAATATTTTTAGATGATTCTTTTTCATCATCTACAAAAGGAATTACTAAATTTTTATTTTCTTTTTTTAATAATTTACCTTTTTTTTCTACTACAGAAGATTTTTTACCTACTATAAATACTACATATAATACTAATACTATAACTAAGAATGCAAATTTAGGTAAAATATTATCATTCATTTTTAAGCCTAAAACATTTACAACTTGTGTTGCAGATCCTAGACCATAAGTTGATGCTATTGAACCTACTAAAATAGATCCTATTGTTGCTGCTAATGCTGTTATATTTGTAAATCCCATTGCAACAAGAATTCCAACAAATAATGGAACAAAAACTAATAATCCATAAGAAATACCTAAAACTGATGAAAGTACTGTAAATAATACTATAATACCAATTAAGAATTTCTTTTCTTTTCGTTCGAATTTTTTTGCAGTATTTTTTACTAATTTACCATATACACCTGTTTTATTTAAAACACCATATAATGCTCCAATAGCAAATATGATTGCAGCGTATTGGATAAAAGTAGCTATTGTTAATAATGGATAATAAAATAATCCAAATAATCCAACTGGAGCGATACCTCCTGATGTTTCAACTGTTGTACCAGAAATAGATCCAGCTGGTATGAACCATGATAAGAATACATATACTAGAAAACATATCATGATAGCTTTAAATAATTCGTATTTTTTCTTCATTCTCTATTACCTCCATTATCATTATATCAAAATTATGTTTATTATTAAACGATTATTTTACTTTTTCACAATAAAAACATAATTATTTGTGATATAATTGGTTAAATTGAGGTGATTTTATGACTAATAAATTTAAATATAGTGATTCAAATAAAAGATATCATACTCTAGATTACTTTTATAAAAATAAATTTAAATCAAAAGTATTCAAAGTAAGTTTAAATGGAGGATTTACATGTCCTAATAAGGATGGAAAAGTAGGAACTAGAGGATGTATTTATTGTTCAAGAACAGGTAGTGGTGAATTCGCTGGTAATATTAAAGATAATTTGCTAAAACAATTTGATGATGTAAAAGAAATGATGAGTAAAAAATGGCCTAATGGTAAATATATAGCTTATTTTCAAGCAAATACTAATACCTATGCCCCACTTGATGTATTAAAGGAAAAATATGAAACAGTATATAAGTTACCAAATGTAGTTGGTTTAAGCATAGCTACACGCCCTGATTCAATAGAAGACGATGTATATGACTATTTAGAAAAACTATCCAAAGAAACTTATTTAACAGTTGAATTAGGACTTCAATCAATACATGAAAAAACAAATAAAATTATTAATAGATGTCACTCACTAGAATGTTTTAATAAAGCAGTTAAAGAACTTAGAAAAAGAAATATTAATGTTGTTGTACATATTATTAATGGATTACCTTACGAAACTAAAGAAATGATGATTGATACAGTTAAATACTTAAATAACTTAGATATTCAAGGAATTAAAATACATATGTTACATATTTTAAAAAATACAGATTTATATGATATGTACCAAAAAGAAAAATTTCATGTACTTTCCAGAGACGAATATGTTTCTATAGTTTGTGAACAACTAAGATATTTAAGAGAAGAAATAGTTATTAATAGAATCACAGGAGATCCTAAAGAGGATGACTTAGTAGAACCTACTTGGTTAATTAAAAAATTTGGTGTTTTAAATGAAATTGATAAATATATGGTCAAATATGATATTTATCAAGGAGATAAAATTAAAAACTCTAATTAAATTTAGAGTTTTTATTATTTTTTTACAATTTTATAATCTTTACATTTTTGATTCATGGTAATAACTCCTGCTTTATCAAATTTATCTTTATAAGCACAATTCTTACCATCTGTTAATTTAAAAGTTATATTATTTCTATCATACATAATAATATATCCCTTAGTAAAAAATTCTTTTTCTTCACCTTTTAATAATTTAACATTATTAGGAAATTCGACTAATAAATATTCTCCCTCTTTGTTTTTGTAATTGTATAGCATTCTTTGTACAACTTTTTCAACATTTGTTTTAAACTTGGCTTCTTTTGTAGTAGGTATATAAAATCCTATCACAAATACTAAACTCACTATAACAAGAATACCTAAAATACTAAACAGTAAAATATTTTTTTTACACATACTATCACCATTTTAAGTATACAAAAAAGTAGACATTCTGTCTACTTTATTATAAAACTAATTCCATTTTTTTCATTATTTACTGTTATTTCATAACCAAATAAATGAATTGTTTTTTTAACAATAGATAATCCTAAACCAAATTGTCCCTTAATACCTTTTTTATATGGACTAAATATATTATTAAGAATATTGGGGTCGATATTAGGTCCGTCATTATATAAAGTAATTTTTCCATTTTTTATAGTTATTTTTATCTCTTTCTTAGCGTATCTTGTAAAATTGGCTAAAAGATTATCTATTATAGCCTCCCACATGTCAAAGGTACCACGAAAGTCAAGTTTATTATCATAGTAAATGACTTCCCATTTAACATCTGGTCTGACTGATTTAAATTTCTCTACTGATGAATCGATAACCCGTGAAACATCAGTTTTTTCATCTTTATAATTGTTCTTTTCTTTTAAATAATTTAGTTTGTTTAAATATAGTAAGGAGTGTACTTTCATTTCAAGCTTATTAACTTGTTCTTTAATTACTTTGATTCCTTGGTCTTTATCTTGTATCCCGTCTTCAATACCTTCAATATATGATTTTATAACTGTAAGGGGGGTTTTAAAATCATGAGATATATTTTGATACATTTGATTTTTATATTCGTCTTGTTCTTTGAGGGTAGCTTTCATGTCATCTATAGTAAGTGACAACGAATATAATTCATCATCAAAGTAATAATTAAATTTTTTATTGTAATTATCATTATCCAAATTGTCTACTTTTTCTTTTAAGTTTTCAATTTTCATTATTAGTATTTGGCTCCATAATAATACGAGTCCAAGTACTATTAACATTGTAAAAAATATTATTGGAAGTATAGTACTTATAATACTATCTTTAATTTCATTTATGTAAGTATCGTTTGTAAGGGCTATTTTTTTAATATATTTGTCGTTCTCTTGTATGTAATAGTAATTCTTACCTAAGTAAGTAAATTTACCTTCTAATTTATCTATTTTCTTTATTATTTGTTTAGGTGAAAGTTTAATTATTTTATTAAGGTTAACAGATGTAACTAATTCACTATCTTTAGAAATATATAGATATGCAACATTAGAATTATAACTATTCTCACGAACATCAGAACTAACAAACTCTAATGGTTGTTTAAGCATTGTATAAATGTTATCTTCGTAAACGGGTAGTAGTACTGTAGGTAGTAAATATCCTATGGATGCTGTAAGTAGAAGAAATATAACAACCATTATACATAAAAGTTGTTTTGATAAATTAAATTTTTTCATGTTAATCTATATCCAAATCCATAAAGAGTATTAACCCTTAATTTCGGCATTTTCTTTCTTAAACGTCTAACTAAATCGTCAACTACTCTATCACTTCCATAATAATCATCTCCCCAAATAGTATTAAGTATATCCTCTCTACTAAATGATTTGGATTTATTATTTAAAAACATAATAAGTAGATCAAACTCTAAAGTTGTTAATTTAATTTCTTCATTTTCAACTACTGTTCTTTTATCAACATCAATTTTATAAGTTTCGTATTCAAGTATTTTTTTGTTATTTTTATATATTCTATCTATAAGTTTATTAACTCGTAATACTAATTCTTTTGGTGAATATGGTTTAGTAATATAATCATCACTACCAAGTTCTAATCCAATTATTTTATCAAGATCTTGATCTCTTGCAGAAGTAAAAATTACAGGAACATCAGAATCAATACTTATTATTTTTTTAATAATATCATATCCACTAATTTCATCACCAAGCATTATATCCAGTATCCATAAATTAATTGTTTCTTTACCAATTATATTCAATGCTTCATTACCACTATATATAGGTATTACATTATAACCTTCATGTTCTAAATAGTTTTTAATCAAATTATTTAAATCTTTTTCATCTTCAACTAAACAAATTTTGTACATATTAACACCTCATAAGTAGTATATCATAACTAATAATCACCTAAACAATTTAATTGTAAAAATTCTCTTATCACCTCCAACAATTACATTATAGTATTTAATTATGTAATTATAATGTATAAATTATGTTAAATTATGGGAAAAAAAAGAAGAGAAATTCTCTTCTTGGCTAGTAATTTTTACAATTAAACATCTTCTTTTATTATTTCATCAACTTTTACTTCGTCTTCTAATTCCTTTAATGGAGCTAAAGCATTAGTATTAGTTTGATTATTTTCTTCTTCATTAGAATTTTCAGGTTCTGTTACAACAGGTTCTGTTTCTTCAGGATTTGTTAATTCTGGTTGTGTTACTTCAGGATTTGTTACTTCTGGTTCTATTTCTTCAGGTTCTGTTACAACAGGTTCTTTTTCTTTGATTTCAAAATACATAGATTTAACTTCTTCACTATCAGAGTATTTAATATTAAATCTATATGATCCTACTTCAGTTATAGCATTATTTAAATCGAATCCTGAAACTTCAACGAAATTTCCTTCTTCATCTAATTTTTCTAATGTAAATGATGCATTTTCACTCATTAATTCATCACTTACATTTATAATTGCATAATTATCATATACAAGTACTGCATGATGAATAGTGTTATCATCACTTAGAATATCTTTTACATTAACTGTTACTTTAGTATAATTACCTGCTTTATCAAATGCAACAACAGTATATGTTCCTTTTACTAATGGAACAGTTTCATTAGCATCATACTCATGATTAACAAATTCTAAAACATAACCATCTAAATTATCATCAGTAGCATATGCTTCAATTCTACCTTCATATTCCTCTCCATCAACAATATTTACAAATTCAGGAGCTGTTTTATCAATTGTAAATGTAACAGATTCAGTTTTACCTTTCTTAGTTGTAGCAGTAACAACATATTTTCCTTCTTCAGTAAATACTTCTCCATCAAATGGAACTTCTTCTTCTTCGTTAAATTTAACTACTGCATCATATTCTGCATTAGCAGTAATTTCTAATTCAACATCTTCATTTGTGAATAAATCATTTTCTACATTAAATGATATAGTTTCAACTGTCTCAACTACCTCTTCTGCTGTCTTATCATTTTCTGGTCTATGGTAGTATACAACATAAGTCGGAGTAACTTGTTCTTCTACTTGTAGAACTTGATCTTCTTCTTGTTTTACTTTTTTAACTTGTGTTACTTTAATTTTTTTCTTAGTTTTTACACCATTTTTATCTTTAATAACAAGTGTATATTCTTTATTTTCTTCTGCTGTAAATTTAACTTCAACTTCTTTTTTGTTATTGTAATTCATTACTGTGCCATCTTCTAAAGTAATAGATTTTAAACCAACATTTGATTTAACTTTTACTTTAACTGTTACAGTACCATCATCATTTTGATTTACTACTTTTGAAACATATATTTTGTTATTACTACTTTCTTCAACTTTTTTAGTATTAACTACTTTATTTGCAACAAAAGCACCACCAACTAATAGTACTAATAATAAAGCGATAATAATCCATATTTTATCATCTTTATCTTTTTCTACCATGTCATTAGACATTGGTTCAACTTTAGCCTCAACAACATCTCTTTCAGATCTTTTAGGCTCAACTTTAACCTCTTTAGCTTTTTTAGCATTAGGTTCAACCTTATTATTTTTTGGTTGTTCAACTGGTTTTTTCGAAGTATTTTTCTTTACTTCTTTTATAGCTTTCTTTTCTGCCATATTTATCCTCCCCTATCATACCTACATTATAACCTAAAATATAAGGGAATAAAAGAGTTTTTAACGAAAAATTAAAAAAAGTAAGCTTATTTTAGCTTACTAATTTTATTTATATCAGAAAGTTCATTATACGTAATTGTTACAATATCTCCATTTTTAAGAAAAGGCAATTTATATTTAGCTACTTCAACAGATGCATAATATCTATTTTTATTTGTATCTGTTATATAGTAATAAGTATTACCATTAATAACAGCAGTTGTTATACTTTCTACTGTAATTTCATTAGTTTTTGAAGATTCTTTATCTTCTTTTAGATTAGCATTATTAATATAAGATTTTGCTGCCTCTTCGATACCTGCTTTAGCATCTGTAACAACAACATTTTGATAATCAGCCACATCAACAAAAGCATACATTTTTACTAATCCAGCCTTATCTTTTAATGAAATAACATAAGTAGCTTTATTATTTAAGTTAATTAATAATGGGAATGTAGCAGTATAATTCATTTGTTGAACTTGACCCTTAGCACTTTCCATAGCACTATATTCTTCAGCACCAGGAACTGAATAGAACACTGTATCTTTTGTTCTTAAATTAGATAAAACAAAACCTAAATTTGATTCATCAGAAGATACACTAGTAATACCTGTATATAAATATACATCATCTCCCATTACAGTATAATTATATCCAGAAGTAGTCATAGTAACATCTTTTTGACCAAATAATGAATTTAAGAATCCATTTTTATATGAACCCCAATCATCTAATTGCTCAATTATTAATTTAGCACTATAAACATGATCTACCCATTTTGGCACATCTTTAGTTTTATAAAACTTAGATTTACCTGTAATAGGATCTAAAAGTACAACACCATCAATTTCTTCAAGCATTTCTATACCAGTATATTTTAAAACTGGAACAACCCAATAAGGATTTCCCTCATTATCAATTTCAAATGATTTTTCACCAAATATTTTTGTAGGATATGTAAATCTTAATTTACGATTTAAATCTTCCAAAAGTATTGCAGAATCCATATATTTCATACCTTTTTCAAGTTTTACCAATTTAGATTTACCTGATACTGAATTTACTGTAATGTAACCTTTAATACCTTCTTTTTTGTTTGCAAGATATTTGAAAAAACCATTATATTCAAGTGGTGTTACTCTTACTATTTTATTTTGATAATTAATTTGAGTATATAAATCGGATACATAAAATTGACTTACTAACTCTGGCATTTGTCCCATTACTCTATCACCTAATTTTTGACTTGATGCTTTATCAAGTAATGGTAATTTATCAAAATCTACTTCCTCTATATCTTTATAAAAATCACCTTTAGTATTAACATCAATTCTTTTTGAATACAATTTTGAATTAAAGATTGGAGAAAGTATAAAATTTATAGCAATAATAAGTGATAATACGACACCCATTAAAGAAACTAATGATACTAATAATTTAATTCCACTAATTATATTTCCTCTAGAATCAATATTTCCAAATAAATTAAGCAGTGTAAAAACACCAAATAATAGAAAAATGAATCCCCAAAATCCCATACTAGTTAAATTAAATGCTGGTAGAAATAAAAAATAAAATACAAATCCTAAAATAGCAGTAATTACTAAATTTATAAAAGTATTATTTTTTCTTTCTTCTATTATTACTTTTTTCATTATATTACCTCCAAAATAATTATATCATTTTTTAAAAGAAAAAGAAGAGTATATTTACTCTTCTTCGTAAGTACTACATATATCATCAAGTTCTTTAACTAATCTGTCTACTTCTTCAAAATCTTTAAGTCTTACACCACTTGCAAAAACATGACCACCGCCACCAAAATGACTTGCTGCTTCATTTATAACTGGTCCTCTTGATCTTATAGAACCTCTTATTACATTATTTGCTGTATCTTCTGAAAAAATTGCCCAAGCATAAATTTCATTTATATAATTGAAATTATTTACCATATTTCCAGCAGTTGCAGCATCAACATTATACTTCTTAAGTATTTCTGTATCTATTTTTATATAAGCAAATCCATTTTCAGTAACAATCATATTATCAGCAATATAACCTTGAAATCTTGATTCTTTTACCGGTCTTAAATATAGTTTTTCATATAATTTTGTAAAATCTATATTTGTATCTTTTATTAATTTCGAAATCAATTTAAATGTTTTAGGAGTAGTATATTTAAATAAAAATCTATTAGTATCTGCAACAATACCAACGAATAATTTTTCTCCTATTTCTTTTGTAAGTGGAAGAGGTGTACTATAAATAAGCTCTAATACTAACTGTGCAGCACTACTAGCATATTCATCAATATATTCTATATTACAGAATTCTTCCACAAAAGGATGATGATCTATTTTTATAGCATATTCAAAATTATTAGGAATTACTCCATCTACTCTTTTATAATCTGGAGTATCTAATACTATTAATAAACTATCTTTATACATATCATCACTAAACTTATCTAATTGTCCTAAATATTTAAAAGTACTAGCAGGAGCTCCTACAGCATAAACTTCTTTTTTAGGAAATTTTAATTTAATAGCATCCCTTAATCCTATTTGACTAGATAATGCATCAGGATCAGCACCAACATGTCTTGTGATTACTATTTTATTATATTTTTTTATTTTATGATATATTTTTAAGTACTTATTATTAAACATAATCTCAAACTACTTTCTATTTAGCAAAGTTATATGCATCTCTAGCAATAACTACTTCTTCATCAGTAGGAATTACATATACTGGTACTTTAGAATCAGCAGTAGAAATTAAACCTTCTTTAACATCTAAAAAACTAGCAATTTTACTATTTTTATCTCTATCTAAGTAAATACCTAAACAATTTAATTTGTCAATGATATCTTTTCTTACATCTCGAGCATTTTCACCAGTTCCAGCTGTTAATACTATTGCATCAACTTTTCCTTCTAATTCTACATAATATTCAGAGATATATTTAACAATTCTATCAATATAAACCTTATCAGCTAATTTACATTGTTTATCTCCACTATCAATACCAGCTTCAATATCTCTATGATCAGAATATTTTTCACTAATTCCTAATAAACCACTCTTTTTATTTAATATTGAATCTATTTCTTCAAATGTCATACCAGTTTTTTTCATTGCATATAAGATTGTTGAATAATCTATATCACCACAACGAGTTCCCATAGTAATACCAGCATTAGGACCAAATCCCATAGTTGTATCGTAACTTTTTCCATTTTTAACAGCAGTTAATGAACCACCACTACCAATGTGAGCAATAATTAAATTAACATCTTTTGTACCTAATTTTTCTTGCATTACATTAGTAATATATTTATGGCTTGTTCCATGGAATCCATATTTACGTATTTTATAATCTCTATACCAAGAATATGGAACAGAATATAAATAATTAACTTCAGGCATTGTTTGATGAAATGCTGTATCAAATACTGCAGTATGTATAGCATTTGGAATTGCTTTCATCATAGCTTTAACACCAATTAAGTTAGCTGGGTTATGAAGTGGTGCTAAAGGTGATAATTCAGTAACAGTAGCAATAACATCTTCATCAATTACTACTGAATCAGCATATTTATCTCCACCATGAACTAAACGATGTCCAACACCCTTAATTTCTGCTAAATCACTAACTATATTATTTTCTAATAATTCTTTAATTAAGATTTCAGCAGCAACAGCATGATCTTTTACACTTACAACCTTTTTAATCTTTTCTCCATTAAGTTTTAATGTGTAGAAACTATCTTCTAATCCAATTTTTTCAAAATATCCTGAAATTAAAACAGTTTCTTCAGGCATTTCATAAGCTTGGAATTTTAAAGATGAACTTCCACAGTTTACAGATAAAATTTTCATATAATAACCTCCCAATTTTAGTTAAAAGGAATAATTTCATGGATTCCTTAATTAACACTATTATAATACCATAAATTATTATTTTTTACTATAAAAAAAGATTTATATTTTAAATGAAATTGACATTATTTAATCAAATAATGATTTATTAATTAAAGTTTAATAAAAAAAACTCCTAAATAAGTTTAGAAGTTTTTAATATAATTTAGCACCTGCAGGAATATTATCATCTACCATTAATAGATTTAATCTTTCTTCTCCATCTAATTCATGTACAGCACTAATAAGCATACCTTCAGAATAAATTCCCATCATTTTTCTTGGAGGAAGATTTACTATTGCTATAGCAGTTTTTCCTACTAATTCTTCTGGTTCATAATATTTATGAATACCACTTAAAATTGTACGTCTTTTTTCTGTACCATCATTTAATGTAAATTTTAAAAGTTTATCAGATTTATCTACTGCTTCACATGATTCAATTTTAACAGCTCTAAAATCAGATTTTGCAAATGTATCAAAATCTACCATTTCTTCAAATAATGGTTCAATTTTAACTTTAGATAAATCGACTTTTTCTACAACTTTCATAGTCTTATTATTACCATTAACATTTTTCATATGAGGGAATAATAATACATCACGAATTGATTCAGAATTAGTCATTAACATAATCATTCTATCAATTCCAATTCCCATTCCACCTGCTGGTGGCATACCATATTCTAATGCTTCAATAAAATCCATATCCATGTCATTAGCTTCATCATTTCCTAAATCTCTTTCTTTTAATTGATTTTCAAATCTTTCAAATTGATCAATTGGGTCATTTAATTCAGTAAATGCATTACCATATTCTGTACCCATAATGAATAATTCAAATCTTTCTGTAAATCTTGGATCACTTGATTTCTTAGCAAGTGGAGATATTTCTACTGGATGACCATAAACAAATGTTGGTTGAATAATTGTTTTTTCACAGAATTCTTCATAAAATGCATTAACAATATGTCCATATTGGAAGTGTGGTTCAATTTCTACATTATGTTTGCGAGCTAATTCTTTAGCTTCTTCTAAAGTCATTTCTTTAAAGAAATCTACACCAGTAACTTCTTTAATTAAGTCAACCATATGAATTCTTTTAAATCCAGGTGCTAAGTTAATAGTTTCACCTTTCCATGGAATTTCATAACTTCCATTAAGTTCCATACATACTTTAGAAAAAATACCTTCACAAACATCCATCATAGTTTCTAAATTTGCAAATGCTTTATAAAGTTCTATTGTAGTAAATTCAGGATTATGAGTTCTATCAACACCTTCATTTCTAAATATTCTACCTATTTCATAAACAGCATCCATACCACCTACTAATAATCTTTTTAGATTTAATTCAGTAGCAATTCTTAAATAAAATGGCATATTTAATGCATTATGATGTGTTATAAATGGTCTAGCTGCAGCACCAGTTAATAATGGTGTTAAAATTGGAGTTTCAACTTCAGTATAACCTAATTCATCTAAATAATTTTGAATTGTTCTAATAATTTTAGGTCTTGCAAAAGCAACACGTCTAGAATCTTCATTCATAATTAAATCTACATATCTTCTTCTGTATCTTTCTTCTATATCAGTAAGACCATGGAATTTTTCAGGAAGTGGTTTTAAAGCTTTAACTAAGTGAATATATTTTTCAGCATGTACACTTAATTCACCAGTATTTGTTTTAAATACATAACCTTCAATAGCAACAATGTCTCCTAAATCTGATGCTTTGAATAAGTTATAATCTTCTTCTCCTACATTATCTAATCTAATATAAATTTGAATTTTTCCATATTTATCTTGAATATGGAAGAATCCTGCTTTACCATTTCTACGTTTAGTCATTATACGTCCAGTAATTTTAACTTGTACTTTTAATTCATCTAATTCTTCTTTTGTATTTTCACTATATTTTTCTTTAATTTCTTTTGAATCACTTGTAGCATCATAACGATGTCCAAAAGGATCAATTCCTAATTCTCTTAAAGCATTTACTTTTTCTCTTCTTACTAATTCTTGTTCAGTAAATTCTCTCATTCTATCACCCTTATCTTTGTCTTTGTTAAAATATCATGAATTCCTTTTTGTTTCTTGTTATATAATATCATAAAACTACTAACAATTACTAGTGAGAACTGTAATATTCCTAAAATAGTAGCTATTATAAAGTACGGAAATCCACTAATAAAGTTAATTATAATTAATGTTATTAATAAATAACCTAAAAAATCAATTAAAAGAGCTCTTTTAATTAGGTTAATAATACTAACACAAGTATTATCATCATTAACTATTCTAATTTTCATAATTTTTTTTCCAATTGTTTGTCCCTTCGTAAATCCAGGAATAATAATAAATAAAATAATAATATATAAAAAATTTATTAGATTAGTAATAAACTGTATTATATCATATTTATAAAAAAGTTTACCATAATTTTTGATATAAGTTGAAATGTTTATATTTTCAGTTAATAATAATTCTGCTAAGTTAGACATTTCATATTCTACACTACTCGTATCTACTTTAGTAAATAATAAAGTTAAACTAACTAGTACTCCTAAAATTGTAAAATCTATAATATATGCTAAAGCTCGTCTTTTAAAGATATGGTTTTTCTTTTTCAAAAACATCAATTAAATTTAATAATTCTTCAATACTTTTAGCTTTACAGATTTCACTTCGTAAATAACTACTATTTTTTATTCCTTTTAAATACCATGTAGCATGACTTCTTATTTCTAAAAGTGCTAATTTATCACATTTTGTTTTTCTTAATAAATCAATATGATGTTTAATCATATTAATTTTATCTTCGACACTAACACTACTAGGTTCTATACCGTTTTCAATATAATCAACACATTCTTTTATTAACCAAGGATTACCTAGTACTCCTCTTCCTATCATAATGGCATCACAATTAGTTTCATCCATCATTCTTTTAGCATCATAACATGATTTTATATCTCCATTACCAATAACTGGAATATTAACATTTTCTTTTACTTGTTTAATTATATTCCAATCAGCGTTCCCTGAATATCCTTGAGCTCTAGTTCTTGGATGAACTATAATAGCACTAGCACCTGCTTTTTCAATAATTTTTGCTATTTCAACAGCATTAATAGATTCACTATCCCATCCTGATCTAATTTTAACAGTGACTGGAATATCCACTGCCTCGACTACCGCTTTTACTATTTCATATACTTTATCAGGAGATTTTAAAAGCGCACTCCCTGCTTGTGCTCTAACTGCAACCTTAGGAACAGGACATCCCATATTAATATCTATAATATCTGGTTTCATAACTTCATTAATATATTTAGCACTTTTAACAAAAGATTCTTTATCACTACCAAATATTTGTTGTGCTATAGGTCTTTCAAAATCAGTCATATATAACATATCTATAGTTTTTTCATTACCAAAACTAATAGCTTTATCACTAACCATTTCAGCATATATAAGTCCACATCCCATCTCTTTTATGATGGTTCTATATGCACTATTACATATACCTGCCATAGGTGCTAAAACTACTCGATTTTTAAGTTCTAAATTCTTAATTTTAAACATGTAAAATCACCAATATTATTATAACATATTTGTCAAGCAAAAAAAGACCAAAGGTCTTTTTTATGCTAACCATTCAACCGTAGCGTTTGGTGCTCCCCATTTTGAACCACTAATTGAATCTTTTTCTTTATCAATTTGTATTGTTCTCAAATTATTACAACCTTGGAATGCATTATTTCCAATATATGATACATTTTTAGGAATTAATATAGAACTAATATTTGTAGTAGCTAATCCTTGTTGTTCTATAATTAATAGTGATTCAGGTAGATTTATTTTAGTTAAACCTGTACCCCAAAAAGCATGTGGTTCTATTTTTTGAACTCCTTCTGGAATTGTAATAGAAGTAATATTTTGATCTTTAAATGAAGTATGTCCTATTATTTTAACAGTATTAGGAATTACGATATTTCTATTAGAACCAGCATAACTTACTAAATGCGATTTATCGTTTGTTCCATCACTATTTTTAGCATATATAAATGCTTTACTATCAGACATATTATTATCATTAAATACTCCACCAGCAGTTAAATCTATGTTAGTATTAGGAAGATTAATTGTTGATAAACTATTTTTTGCAAATGATTGTTCACCTAAATATGCTACATTACCAGGTATTGTGACAGTTGTTAATGAATTTTCTCTAAATGTTCTAGTACCTATACGTTCTAAAGAATTACCCAATGTTAAAGATGATATTTTATTATGTTGAAATGCATAGTCTCCTATATATTTAACACTGTTAGGTATAGTAACACTTGTAAGATCACAGTTTTGAAATGCTGAATTTTTAATACTTTCCAAAGAATTTGGAAAAGTAATACTACTTATTCTATTATTATAAAATGCATTATTTTCTATAGTCTTAAGATTTGAACCAAATGTTACACTTGTTATACTTGCTTCAGAAAATGTATAAGGATTTATTACTTGAACTTGATTTGGTATAGTTATACTTGAACTAGAACCAGCATAACTTATAAGAGTAGTAGGATCTGTTGTTCCATCATTATTAAGTTTATATATAAATGCATTATCACCAGTTAATAAGTTTTTATTAAATGCTCTTTGTCCTAAACTTGTTAATGTAGATGGAAGAGATATAGAAGTTAGTTTATTATCATAAAAAGCTTCAGTATCAATAAAAGATAATCCTTCATTAAATGAAATATTAGCAAGTTGATTAGAACTAAAAGCTTTAATTTCTATACTTTGTAGTGAACTTGGGAATGCAACACTTGTTAAAGCATTTCTTTCAAAAGCATAACCACCAATTCTTGTTAATCCACTACCCCATGTAATAGAATTTATTTTATTGTTCTTAAATGAATGACCTACAATGAAAGTTAATGAGTTAGGAAATACTACAGATTCTAATTGGTTCGATTCAAATGCTGACTGATTAATAGTAGTTACTCCTTCTGGAATAGTTAAATTAACAAGCTTATCACCAATAAAACACCATGTAGGTATATTCGAAACATTTTTTGATAATGTTAAATTTGCAATTGGATTATACGCAAATGCATAAGTTTCCATTGATGTAACAGTATCAGGTATTACTAATTCTGTTAGGCTATTATCGCGAAATGCTTCTCGTCCAATATGATTAATATTAGAAGGAATATTTATACTTGTTAATTTATTACCTCTAAATGTACCATGTCCAGTTGATGTCCAATTTGTTGGAATATTAACACTAGTTAAATCATTAAAAAGAAAAATGTATTCACCTAGTGATGTAATTGTATTAGGTAAACTTAGTGTTTTCATAGTATTTCTTTCAAAACAATAATTACCTATTGTAGTAACTCCATCAGGTATCGTTAAATTTTGTATTTTATTAGATGCAAAAGCATATGTTTCTATAGTTTTTAGACCTACACTTAAATTTACTGTAGTTAGTTTATTGCCCCAAAATGCATAAGCTCCAATTCTTGTAACTGTATTAGGAATTGTTACACTAGTTAAATTATTACTTCTAAAGGCATCATTTCCGATTTCAGTAACACCAGTTGGAATAATTATACTATTTATTGAATCATATCTAAATGAACCATTATTGATTACAGTAACATTATTTGGTACTTTAACATCTTTATTAGCACCACCATAACTAATTAGAACACTTTCATTTGGTACCCCATTAACTGTTTGATAAATAAAAGCTTGATCATCTGGTAATTTATTATTATTAAAAGCACCATTACCTATTGTTTTAACTGTATCAGGTACAACCAAACTTGTTAATGCATTAGATGAAAATGCATAAGCTCCAATGGATTTTACACTACTAGGTATAAATACATATTCTAATCCTTTATTGCTGAAAGCCTCTTGTCCAATATTTTCAACATTAACGCCTTTAATAACTTGAGGTATAATTACATTTTTAGTACATGTATCACTTACTTTATATCCTGTAATGGTTTTAGTAGTTGTATTAAATTCGAAACATGATGAAGGTGTTGTTTTACATTCTCCTCTATATACACTTAATGAATCTTCGTATCCAAATGCACAAAAATTTCCGTCATAGAAGTTTTCAACATAAATTTTACTAAATAATTTTTCTATTAAACCCGTTTTCCAAGTTGATGAATCTATTGTTGGTATAATACCTTTAGTAACATCTACTTGACCTAATTGTGGATAATTTTCACTTGCTAAATAAGAATCATAACTACGAATAGTTGATTTTACTGATTCAATAAATGCTTTCTTTTTATTTTTTTCTACAATCGTATTTACACGTGGATATACTATAACACTAATTAAAGCAAGTATAATTAGTACAGCAAGTAACTCTACAAGTGTAAACCCTTTTTTATTCTTTATCATAGTATCACCTATTATAAATTATATCATATTTTTTTATATTTTTTAATAATATATTCTTCAATATTTTTTTTCTCATTAATTATTTGTTTATTAATTATTTGTTTTTCTAAATCTTTAAATATCTCATTAATCAACATTGAAGGTTTAAGAGATAAAATATTACAAATTTCCATTGCACTAATATTTATTTCATTTTTATTCTTAATTGGTAATTTCATATAGTTTTTGGCAATATTTTTAGTATCTTCTTTTCTTATTTCACATGCTACAGTACATACATATAAACCATATTGATACAAAACAAAATTATCTATTTTATCTAATTTAGATACTATTCTTATTTGTTTCATTTGTTCTAATTCATTATTAGTAAAGCTGTATTTTTTATCAACATTGAGTTGTGTCCATATTCCGATTGCATCTTTTGTAATTTGTACTCTATTTAATCTCATAATATCTAAATCATCTAATAAATCTAATTCAATTAATAAATTAATTCCTTTTTTCTTGTTAGGACTAGAAAAAATTTTATCAAGTTCTTCTTTTTTACGATAATAAGATAGTTTTCTTAATAATTTCTTATATTTAACAATATATTTTATTAAATCTTTATCAAGATCAAAATCTAAAATTGTAGAGAATCGAATTGCTCTTAAAATTCTAAGTGAATCTTCACTTAATTTAACTCTTGCAGGACCTACAGTTTTAATAATTTTATTTTCCAAATCTGCTTTAGCGTTAAGCATATCTATTATGTTTCCATTTGAGTCCATACAAATTGTGTTCATTGTGAAATCTCTTCTTTTTAAATCTTCTTGTAAAGAATTAATATATTTTATTTTTACAGGTAATCTATTATTTTCGTATTTTAAATCTTTTCTAAAAGTAGTTATTTCAAATGTAACCTGATTAATTACTAATGTTACTGAACCATATTGTTCTTTTTTTAAAATAACATTTTTAAAAATTTCTTTAATTTCTTTTGGTTTAGCATTTGTACAAATATCAATATCTGAACTTTTTCTATTTATAATTAAATCTCTAACAAAACCTCCGACGATATAGGCTTTAAAACCATGTTCTTCTAACATCTTAAGAACCTTTATAGCACTATTATACATATATCCTCCTTTATAAAAAAAAGGCTATTTAAGCCTTTTCTTCAATTAGTTTAAAGCGTCTTTTAATTTAGATCCAGCTTTTACAGCTACTGCAACACGTGCAGGAATTTTTACAGCTTCACCAGTTCTTGGATTACGTCCAGTTTTTGCTTCTTTTTCTTTTGCAGTAAAAGTAGCAAAACCAGTTAAAGTTACTTTACCTTCTTTTTTTAATCCTTCAGTTACACCTGCTACGAAAGCATCTAAAGCGCGTGCAGCTTCAGCTTTAGAACAATCCATAGCTTCAGCCATATAGTTTACTAAATCAGTTTTTGACATTAAAATTACCTCCCTTTATATTGTCATATAAGCAATTTTTTGATATTACTTATTTTCCTATCTTGCTTACAATAAAAGAATATCAAACTTTTATATAAAATGCAATAATTTTGTTGAAAAATAAGGAAAAAATCAAAAAAAAAGAGGCATTGCCTCTTAGAAATCACAATTTCTTGGTGTTCTTGGAAATGGAATAACATCACGAATATTATCTACACCAGTTAAATACATAACTAATCTTTCAAATCCCATACCGAATCCTGAGTGAACACATCCACCAAATTTTCTTAAATTTAAATACCAATCAAGTTCTTCTTCTGATACTCCCATTTCTTTCATTCTACTTAATAAAACATCATATCTTTCTTCTCTTTGACTTCCACCCATAAGTTCACCAGAACCAGGAACTAAGAAGTCAACAGCAGCTACAGTTTCATTATCATCATTTAATCTCATATAGAATGCTTTAATATCTTTTGGCCAATTTTTAACAAATACAGGAGATTTAAACTTAACTTCTGTTAAATATTTTTCATGTTCAGTTGCTAAATCTTCACCGAATTCAGGTTTAATTTCAAAATCAACACCAGAATCTTTTAATATTTGAATAGCTTCTTTATGATCAATTCTAACAGCTTTAGAATCTACAAAGCTTTGTAATTTTTCTTTTAATCCGTTTTCAACAAATTTATCTAAGAAATCAATTTCAGCACTAGCATTTTTTAAAACATATGTAATTACATATTTTAACATTTCTTCTTCTACATTCATTAAATCTTCTAAATCCATGAAAGCCATTTCAGGTTCAATCATCCAGAATTCACTAGCATGTTTTTTAGTATTAGAATTTTCAGCTCTAAATGTTGGACCAAATGTATAGCAACGTTTAAAAGCTAATGCAAATGGTTCTGCTTGTAATTGACCTGATACAGTAAGTCCTGTCTTTTTTCCAAAGAAATCATCTTTGTAATCAACATCTTTAATACCTTTTTCTAAATCTAAAGTAGTAACTTGGAACATTTCACCAGCACCTTCACAATCACTACCCGTAATAAGTGGTGTATGTAAATATAAATAACCATGTTCTTGGAAATAATTATGAATAGCATAAGCAGCAATACTTCTTATTTTAAATGTTGCTTGAAATAAATTTGTTCTTGGTCTTAAATAAGCTTGTTCTCTTAAAAATTCTCTTGTATGTCTTTTTGGTTGAATTGGATAATCTTCAGGACAATCTCCTTCAAGAACAATTTCTTTAACTTCAATTTCAAATGCTTGTTCTTCTCTTTGTGATTCTACAACTTTACCTGTTACACTAATTGCAGATCCAATATGTAATTTTTGAATTTCATCAAAATCAGCAAGTGATTTATCATATACTAATTGTACACTTGTAAAGTAAGTACCATCAAAGAAATCAATAAAACCTAGTTCTTTTTGTTTTCTATGGTTTCTAATCCATCCTTGAACAGTAACCTCTTTACCTAAAAATTCTTTATATTGTTTAAATAAATCTCTTAAATCCATAAATACTCTCCTATCTTTTTTCAACTTCTTCTTTAAATATTTTTGCAACAACAGAAGGATTAGCAGTACCCTTTGTTTGTTTCATAATTTGTCCTACAAAGAAATTAAATACATTTCTACCCTTTTTGTATTCTTCTACTGTATCCATATTATCTTCTATTAATTTAACAACCATTGGTCTTAAAACATTTTCATCAGTAATTTGAGTCATGCCTAAATCTTTTATAATTTGTTTAGGGTCTTTATTATCTTCTAACATTTTATCAAAAACAAGTTTTGCTTGTTTAGATGATATATTTCCATTTACTACCTCGTTTATTAAAGCAGCTAAATTTTCCGGACTAATTTTAAATTCGTTAATTGTAATTAATTCTTTATTAAGTACACTAAGTACATTACCATTTAACCAATTACAAGCAAGAATAGGATCAGTCATACATGCTACTTTTTCATAATAATCTGCGATATCTTTATCTTTAACAATTGTAGTAGCATCAACTTCTGGTAAATTATATTCTTCATAATACTTCTTAAGTCTTTCAAATTGTAAAACTGGTATAGTTTTTTTAATACTGTCAACTAATTCTTTTGTAATTCTTAATGGTGGTATATTAGGTTCTTTAAAATACTTGTAGTCTACTGCTTCAACTTTTTCTCTCATATGAATAGTAGTTTTTGTATTTTCATCAAATCTTCTTGTTTCTTGAATTAATTTTCCACCTGATTCTAGAATTTCTGTTTGTCTTTTTATTTCATAATCAATTGCTTCTTTAACATTGTAAAATGATCCGACATTTTTAATTTCTACCTTTGTACCAAGTTCTTTAGCATTTTCTTCTGCTAGAGAAATATTAACATCAACTCTCATTTGTCCTAATTCAGTTCTAGCATCACTTACACCACAATATATAAATATTCTTTTAAGTGCATCTAAGAAAGCTAAAGCTTCATCACCAGAATGAATACAAGGTTCAGTAACTGTTTCTAAAAGTGGTACACCACAACGATTATAATCTATTAATGTATATGTATCATAGTGATCTAGAGAAGCTGTATCTTCTTCTAGATGAATATCATGAATAGCTATTCTTTTATGTTCTTTAGAAACATATATATCAACATATCCATTTGTTCCTATAGGATAATCATTTTGTGTAATTTGAAATCCTTTAGGTAGGTCTGGATAATAATAATTTTTTCTATCAAATATGAAATATTCAGGAATTTTACAATTAAGTGCTGAAGCCATTTTTATAGCTTTTTTAATACCTTCCATATTAGCTACAGGTAGTACTCCTGGGAATGCTAAATCTATTTCATTTACATTTGTATTTGGCATTTCATTATAACCATTTTTAGAAGGAGAAAACATTTTTGTGTTTGTTTTAACAGAACAGTGAATTTCAAGTCCTATTGTAGCAACATATTTCATACTATTTTCCCTCCTTTGCAACTTGACCAACATAGTCCATAGTATTTTCTAATGCATATGCAATATTTAATACTTCACCATCTTTAAATATTGGTCCAGTTATAGACAATCCTATTGGCATTTCTTTAACAAATCCACATGGAATAGTTACACTAGGAAAACCTCCAAAATTTGCTATTGCCATATGATTTTCAAGTAATAAATATCTGTCTGATAATTTATCTAAGTTTTCAGATTTAAACTTTGGAGCAACACTTCCACCACCAGGTAAAATCATTGCATCGTATGTTTTATAAAGTTCAGTCATTCTATCAACAATCATTCTTCTTATTCTTTGTGCATTTAAAAATAATTTTTCTTGATTTTCTTTTTGAAGAACATATGAACCTATTACAAATCTTCTTTTAATTAATTCAGAAAATCCTTGTGTTCTTGCATTAAACATCATTTCACTTGTCTTTGTACCTTCAGCACGAGGACCGAAAATTAAACCAGTTAAATTAGAATTATTACTAGTAGCTTCTGCACATGAAATTGTAAAATATGTTGGGAATATAGCTTTTAATAAATCTTTATTAAAACTTATACCTTCTACAGTAGCTCCTAATTCTTTATATTTTTTAACCATTTCTGAAAAATTATCCAAAATAGCTTCTAATTCTTCATCTGTATCGTCTTTATAATTATCTTTATCTACGATTTCTTTTATATAGAATAGTTTTTTTCCTTTAATATCACCAGTTAATTTTTCTAAAATAGAATCTTTAGTATCAACACTAGTCATATCTCTTTCATCTTTACCTTTAATAGCATCTGTAACTATTGCAGCATCACGAACACTTCTTGTAAAGCATCCTACATGATCTAATGAACATGCAAATGGGAATAGTCCAAATCTTGATATTAAACCATATGTAGGTTTAAATCCAACAATTCCTCCATAGAAGGCAGGTTTACGAATTGAATCACCAGTATCTGATCCTAAAGCATAAGGAACAACTCCTAAAGCAACTGCAGCTGCTGAACCAGCACTAGAACCACCAATTAGTCTTGTTTCATCCCAAGGATTTCTAACAATACCAGTATGACCTGTTGTACCTGTTCCACCCATAGCAAGCTCATCTAATACAGTTTTTCCTATCATTACTGCATTATTTTTCTTTAATTTTTTTATTACAGTTGCATCGAAAAATGGAACATAATCTTTTAATATATTTGAAGAACCTGTTGATAAAATACCAGCTGTTGAAAAATTATCCTTACAAGCATATGGAATACCTGAGAGTAATGAATCTGTAATTTCTACATCTTCTACATTATCAAGTAATGTAACATACATATTATATTTATCTTGAAATTCTTTTGATTTAGCAATTGATTCTTTAACTAAATCAGAACTTTTTAACTCACCTTTAATTAACTTTTCATGTAATTTTTCTATCATATTATTCCACCACCTTTGGTACAGATAATTCTCTTCCTTCAACTTCTTTAGCATTACTTAAAATAATACTATTTTCAACATGATAAACTTCATCATCACATCTATATTCATCTAGAATATATTCATATGGAAATGTCATAGGTTCTACTTCATCAATTCCTTCTATTTTTCCAATAAGTTCCATTTGTTTTAACATTACATCAAATTCTTTTTGTAATGTATCATACTCTTCATCTTTCATATCAAACATTAGTTTACTAGCATATTTCTTTAGTAATTCTTTTGTAATCATAAATATCCTCCTTCTAATATTAAAAAAACAATAACACATCCCATAAAGGGACGAATTATTGTTTTATCCGCGGTACCACCCAAATTATCACAAATATGTGATCTCTTTATTGATAACGGGTTAATCCCGATTAAACTTACTTATTTGTTCAGTAAAATAGCTCCTAAGTGTTTTTCATGATAATCTTTATTGTTGACTTCCACCATCATCAACTCTCTATTAATCAGTGTTTACCATTACTCCCTTATTCATAGCTTTTTATATAAAAAAAATGGCGCCTCTTGTAGGACTCGAACCTACGACCTAACGGTTAACAGCCGTGCGCTCTACCGACTGAGCTAAAGAGGCAAAAATAAATGGCGCTTCTTGTAGG
>JALERC010000041.1 GCA_022763805.1 Mycoplasmatota bacterium
TTTAAATTATAAAACTCCTCTAGAAGCTGTTCTAGAAGAGTTTAATGATAAATCCATTATTAATAAAATTTATAAATTACAAGAAGTTGTGAATACTATTTAATTATTCATTTGTTGCACTTGACTTTTTAATTAATAAAAATCTTTATATTTAAATAATATTATATTATTACATTTAGCATATGATCTCTATCGTTAGAGTAAATTATTTAATTCTTTTTTTGACATTATTATTTACCTTACAATATTTATCAATGTCAAAATGATTATTAACGATATCTTGTTTATTATTATCATAAACTATAATTAATTCAAATTTAGATAATGCATCACTATAATATTTTAAATTATTATATTGAGACTCTGAAATATATTCTGGAATATATAAAAATGCTCTGTATATATCTCCACCTTTAGTCTCATTTAAAAATAATATATTATTAGAATTTGCAATAATCATAGTATATAATTTTTTTTCACGTGAGTGAATTTTCTTTTTAAAAAAACCTTTATTAATTTTTTCATTATATAAATACTCTAATGCTTCACAATGATCTCTAAACTTGTAATCACTATTTTGAAAAGCATAAAATATATCTTTTTCTGTTATAACAAACGCAAACATTTCATCTAAATATTTCATTTTCTAATACTTCCTTCTATATTAAATTCATTTATATCAATAAATGGTTGTAAATTAATAGATACTTTAATACTTAAACCACTTAATTTAGAAAGTTCTTCTTGTAATGATTTTTTTTGTTTTTCTGTCATATAGTCAGGTACAAAAAGTAAACCTTCATTATATACATTAACAAATACAACATGTCCATTTAAAACTACCATTTCTACAAATGAATTAATAGATTTAAAAGGTCTAAATAAAGTAATATAATAATCCTTACATTTAAAGTAATCGTAAGAACTAAATAATGCATCAATATGTTGTTTTTCTCCATCATCATAATATCTATAGCATTCACCATCATTTTCATTATAATTATCACCAACTATAACAAAAGTAAGTAACTTCTTTTCCATATACCCCCCCACAGTATTGTTATAATAAATTAATTGTTATATTTTGTCAAATTAGTACATAATATAATGGTGATAAATAAAATGAAAATAAAAGATATAGTTGCACGAGAAATTCTAGATTCAAGAGGAAATCCTACAGTTGAAGTTGATACAATATTAGAATCTAATGTTATAGGAAGATATTCTGTACCTAGTGGGGCATCAACAGGTAGTAAGGAAGCACTTGAATTAAGGGATTTATCTAATAGATTTAATAAAATGGGTGTTTCATCAGTAGTAGATAAAATTAATAATGAATTAAAATATGAAATAATAGGAGAAAACGTTTTTAATCAAAAGAAAATTGATAAAATATTAATTAACAAAGATGGTACAAAAAATAAAAGCAAATATGGTGCTAATGCAATACTCGGAATATCATTATCAGTATTAACTGCAGCAGCAAACGAAAAAAAAATACCAATATATAAATATGTAGGAAATGGAAGAATTCTACCAAGAATAATGGTAAATATTATAAATGGAGGAAGGCATGCGGATAATAATTTGGATTTTCAAGAATTTATGATTATTCCTATAAATAAAAGTATTAAAGAACAAATCCAAATGTCGGCAGAAGTTTTTCATACATTAAAAAAAATATTAAAAGAAAAAGGATTATCAACTAATGTTGGTGATGAGGGCGGTTTTGCTCCTAAATTAGGTAGTATTGAAGAAGCTCTTGATTTAATTATATATGCTATAAAAAAAGCAAATTATAAGCCGAGAAAAGACTTTTATATAGCAATAGATGCTGCTGCTACAGAATTTTATAATGGTAAAAAATATATTATTAATGGTATTTCATACACAAATAGGGAATTAAAAGATTATTATTTAAAACTAATTAATACTTATCCAATAATATCAATAGAAGATCCATTTGCAGAGAATGATACTCGTGGATTTAATATGTTAATGGAAAGTACTGATATACAAATTGTAGGTGATGATTTGTTTGTAACCAACAAAGAAATTTTGAAAAAGAAACATAAATACGCTAATACTATTTTAATAAAACCAAATCAAATAGGAACATACACAGAAATGCTTGAAACAATAAAATATGCTAAAAGTAAAAATATGAAAACAATAATATCACATAGAAGTGGTGAAACAGAAAATACAATTATAGCTGATTTATCTGTAGGACTAAATTTAGGGCAAATTAAATGTGGTTCTATGTCTAGAGTAGATAGAACAGCAAAATATAACCAGTTAATTAGAATAGAAGAAAATGAAAGATAAATTATTTCTTTCTTTTTTTTATTATGTTATAATAAATATGTTGAAAGTAGAGTGAAATAATGGCTAAAAAAAAGAAAAGAAAAGAAGAAGTGAAAACTAATAATTATATTGAATTATACGGTATTTTATTAATAGTTATAGCTATTATAGGTACATGTAAATTTGGAATAGTTGGTAAATATTTAACAGGATTTGCCGCATTCTTATTTGGAGAAATTTATATAGTATTATTTGCAATTTTATTTGCTATAGGACTATATATAATGATGAAAAGAGAAAAACCAAATTTTTTAACTAGTAAATTAATAGGTTTATATATAATACTTGCTGCAGTATTAGTTCTTATTCATTTTCCATATGATTCATATAATGGATTTGAAATTGTAGAAAAAACATTTGGTAATCTATGTAATTATATTAAAGATCCTAAGACAAATTTATTCGGTGGAGGAATGACAGGAGCATTGTTATTTACATTATTAACAGTTCTTTTAGATAAACAAGGAACACTTGTTATTTCATGGTTTTTAATTATTTCAGGACTTACATTATTTACTGGAAAATCTATTTATGATGTTATTAAATGGCTTCAAAATAAGGCAAATAACGCTAAAGAAAAACTATCTGTAAAAGATAAAGTAGCAATATCTAAAGTAGAAGATGATTATGAAAATGATCAAAATGTTCTTACAATTACAAGTTTAGATGAACTTGATAAAATTAAAGAACCTGTAAAAACAGAGGAAGTAAAAGTTGAAACCCCTCCAGTAGTACAAACAGAAGATGAAACTTATGAAGAAAAAATTTATTTTAAGCCACCAATTACACTATTAAATAAACCTGCTAAAAACAATAACAAAGAAAATGAAACTGCAATTGAACAAAATATTCCTATTATTCAAACAGTGCTTGGAGATTTTGGTATTATAGGTAAAGTTGTTGCCGCTCATGTAGGACCATCAGTAACTCAATATGAACTTGAGATTAAACATGGTACTAAAGTAAGTAAAGTTACAGGTGTTAATAAAGAACTTGCATTAGCATTAGCAGCTAAAGATGTGCGTATTCAGGCACCAATTCCAGGTAAAAGTACTATTGGTATTGAATTACCTAATAAGAAAAATTCAATGGTTAGTGTAAGGGAAATATTAGAAAGAATGCCAAGCAGTCTAGATAATTCAAAATTAGCTGTAACACTTGGAAAAGATATCATGGGAAATCCACAATATTGTGAAATAAATAAGACACCACACTTATTAGTGGCTGGTTCTACTGGTAGTGGTAAATCAGTATGTATTAACTCATTTATAGTATCAATATTAATGCGTTCTAAACCGGATGAAGTAAAACTAATTTTAGTTGATCCTAAAAAGGTTGAATTATCAATGTATAATGGAGTACCACACTTACTTGCACCAGTTGTAACAGATCCTCAAAAAGCAAACATTGCTCTTAAAAAAATGGTTGTTGAAATGGAAAGAAGATATGATGAATTTGAAAAGTCTGGTACAAAAAATATAGCTGGATATAATGCATATGTAGACAAAAAGAATGAAAATTTACCTGAATCTGAACATTTGAAAAAGATGCCTTATATAGTAATAATAATCGATGAATTAGCAGATCTAATGTTAGTAGCTGCAAAAGAAGTACAAGATTCTATTATGCGTATTACACAAATGGCACGTGCAGCTGGAATGCATTTAATTGTTGCAACACAAAGACCATCTACAGATGTAATTACAGGAGTTGTAAAAGCAAATATCCCATCACGTATAGCATTTGCTGTATCATCAGGAATAGATTCGAGAACTATTCTTGATAGTCAGGGTGCTGAAAAACTATTAGGAAAAGGAGATATGTTATTTTTACCACAAGGAGAAAATACTCCAATTCGTATTCAAGGTACTTTTATTTCAGATGAAGAAATTAAAACAGTAGTTGATTATACAATTAAACAACAAAAAGCTCACTATGATGAGACTTTAACAATGAGTGATGAAGAATTAGGTGCTACTACAATGACTGATGATGATGGAAATAGTTATGATGGTAGTGATGACCCATATTATGATAAAGTAAAAGAATTTGCTATAATAAATGGTAAAATTTCCACATCACTAGTTCAAAGAAGATTTAAAATAGGTTACAATAGAGCTGCAAATATTATTGACAAATTATTTGAACGTGGAATAATAGGACCTCAAAATGGTTCTAAACCTCGTGAAGTATTAGTAAAATTAGAAGAAAAAAATGAGTAAGGAAGTGATTGAATGCTATTAGCTGTATGTACTGATCCTAATTTATTACAAGTAGTATTAATTGCTAAAAAGATAATTCAAATTTTAGAAATTGTTGGTCCACTTGGTGTAGTATTATACGCAAGTATTGATGTAGTTAAAGCTGTCACAAGTAAAGACCAATCTTCTATAAAAAAGCAACTTGATATGATACCTAAAAGATTACTTGCTATGGCTATATTATTCTTTGTTCCAATGCTTGTTGATATTACCATGTCAATTGTAGATAATGAATTTGAATATTCAGCATGTTTCAAAAATGCTACGCAAGACAATATTGAATCTTTATTTGTAGATATGGCAAATGAAAAAATTGCAGAAGTAAGAACAGTTATGTCTGATCCTGATTGGTTAAGTCATAATGCTTTATATGCCTTAGAAGATGCAAAAGGAGCTATAAATAAAATTGTTGATGAACAAACAAGAGCAACTTATGAAAGTATTATACTTGAATTACAACAAAAAATTGATGCAAGAAAAAAAGAAGAAGATGCAAATAGCCTAGAAGGACCATTAGTAAATTTAAGAGAAAACGCATATGCTGCTCCTGACGCGGGATTTAAGTTTGACAATAATCAACCAGGTGATCCTGGTACTGGTGGAGGGGAATTGCCTTATATTAGTCAATGTGATCCACAATGGACTGGTTCAACATATTATGGAGAAACATATTGTAGTTCTGCATGTGGAGCAACATCTCTAGCAATGGTTCTTTCAGGATTATCTGGTAAAACTGTTACTCCTATTGATGTATATAATAGAATGATCGCATTAGGTATCCCTGCTACATTTGTTAGTCATGATGCATTTACAAATACTGCTCTTTTAGGAACATGGGGAGTAAAAGGAACACCTATACCTACTGGTAGTAATAAAAGTGCTACTAAAGAAGGCTTTGATAGTGCTTTAGGTGCTAATAAACCAATTATTGCAAATATACCAGGACACTATGTTGTAATAGACCATATGAAAGATGGGAAATATCATGTCCTAGATCCTGGAAGAAGTCAATTTAATAAATATTATACTTGGGATGAATTATGGGAAGATATAATCGTAAATTATATTGGTAGAGATTATTCAAGATATACATATTTCTATTATGAAAGAGTATAAAAAGAGGTGAATTATGAAAAAATTCATATTATTATTAATAATGACATTTTTATTTACAGGATGTAATTGTAATTATACACTTAAAATAGATGATAAAGTCAGTGAAGAAATCGAGGTAGTCGTTCCAAATAGTATAAGTGACACAAAAAAGAATCAAGTAGATAATATATTAAAAGATTTAAATCCTATTATTGATGATTATGAACATAAATATAAATATAGTGTAAATAAAAAATTTGAAGGTAATAGTACAATCTATAATCTAGATACAGAATATGATAATTATAAAGATTCAACTTTATTAGCACAATGTTTTGAACATGCAGTATTTGAAGAAAATGATGATTATATAATTATTAATGCCAGTGGTAAATTTGGATGTTTATATGATAATGATGAAATAAAAATAAATATTAAAACTGATAAATATGTTTCTTCTAATAATGCCAATTTAGTTAATAAGAATACTTATACATGGAAAATTGATAGATCAAATAGGGATGATGTAAGTATTAAAGCTACTATTATGAAAAATATGGCTGATAAAGAAGTTGAGCCAAAAGTTATTTTTAAAAATGTATTTAAAGCAATTATGGTTTTCTTACTAATTTGTGGTGGAATATATTTATATTTGCAAATTGAAAAAGGTAATAAAATATAAGAAAAATCCTTAAAAAATAAGGATTTTCTTTTTGTTTATTGATTTTTTATGATATAATTAGGTAGGTGATTAAGATGGCAAAATATGATGAAAGCTCAATTAAAATATTAGAAGGTCTAGAAGCAGTAAGAAAAAGACCAGGTATGTATATTGGGTCAACAGATAAAAGAGGATTACATCATCTTGTATGGGAAATCGTTGATAATTCAATAGATGAAGCTATCAATGGTTACGGTAAAAAAATTAAGATAATTATTCATAAAGATGGTTCTATAAGTGTTAGCGATGAAGGTAGAGGTGTACCAGTTGGTATGCATGCTAGTGGAATGTCTACACCTGAAGTAATTTATACTGTGCTTCATGCTGGTGGAAAATTTGAATCTGGAGGCTATAAAGTATCAGGAGGACTTCATGGAGTAGGTGGTTCTGTTGTTAATGCTTTATCTGAATGGATGGAAGTAAATATAAAAAGAGATGGATATGAACATTATATTCGTTTCGAAAAAGGTGGACATACTGTTATTCCTTTAAAGAAAATAGATAAAACTAGTAAAACAGGTACAACAGTAACATTTAAACCTGATCCAGAAATGTTTAGTGTTACTAATTTTAGTTATTCAACTATAACAGAAAGAATGCAAGAATGTGCTTTTTTACTAAAAGAATTAACAATTGATGTTGTTGACGAAATAGAAAATAGAAGTGAATCATTCCATTATGATAATGGTATTAGTTCATTTGTTGAATATTTAAATGATGATAAAAAAGCAATACATAATGTCGTAACATTTGAAGGTATGAAAAATAAAATAAATGTTGAAACATCTTTTCAATATACAGAATCATATTCTGAAAATATAATATCATTTGTAAATAATGTTAAAACAAATGATGGTGGAACACATGAAGTAGGATTTAAAACTGCAATAACAAGAGTATTTAATGACTATGCACGAAGTAATGGTTATTTAAAAGCAAAAGATAAAAATTTAGAAGGTCCTGATACAAGAGAAGGATTGACGGCCATTATTTCATTACAAATTCCTGAAGATTTATTACAATTTGAAGGACAAACAAAAGGAAAACTTGGAACTCCTCAAGCAAGAAATGTAGTTGATGCTATTGTAAGTGAACAATTACAATTTTATCTTGAAGAAAACAAAGCAATTGCACAACAAATCATTGAAAAAATGGTTAAAAGTAAAAATGTAAGAGAGGCAGCTAGAAAAGCTAGAGATGAGGCTAGACAAGGTAAGGATAAAAATAAAAAAGAAAGAGCTTTATCAGGAAAATTAGCACCAGCTCAAACTAAAAATCCTAAAAAAAATGAATTATATTTAGTAGAAGGGGATTCTGCTGGTGGTTCTGCTAAAGGTGGTAGAGATAGAAAATTTCAAGCAATTCTTCCTTTACGTGGTAAAGTAGTTAATACTGAAAAGGCTAGAATGGAAGATATATTAAAAAATGAAGAAATTAATACTATGATTCATGCTATAGGTGCAGGAATTGGTTCTGATTTTACTATTGAAGATTCTAATTATGATAAAGTAATTATTATGACCGATGCTGATGATGATGGAGCACATATTCAAATATTATTAATTACATTCTTCTATAGATATATGAAACCATTAATTGAAAATGGTAGACTATATATTGCTCTTCCTCCACTTTATAAAATTGATTATGGAAAAAAACATTTTTATGCATGGGAAGATAGCGAACTAGAAAAAATCAAAAAAGAAAATTCTGGTAAACCTACTATTTCAAGATATAAAGGACTTGGTGAAATGAATGCCGAACAACTATGGGAAACAACAATGAATCCAGAAACAAGAAGTTTAATTCGTGTTAATATACAAGATGTTGCTTTAGCAGAAAAACGTGTTAGTGTTCTTATGGGTGATAAAGTAGAACCTAGAAAAGAATGGATTGAAGAAAATGTTGAATTCTCTCTAGAAGATAATTATAAAATTCAATAGGTGATTATATGGAAAATATAAAGTTTTATAATAGTATTATTAAATTATCAAACACATATATTAAACTTGTTTATAATCCTGTAATTATAGGTAGAGATAATATAGATGATAATAAAAATTATTTATTTGCTGGTAATCATATTAATTGGAAAGACCCAGCACTATTAATTTATGGGGTTGATGGTAATTTAATAAACTTTATGGCAAAAAAAGAATTATTTGATAATAAATTACTAAGTCCAATCGTTACACGTTTAGGAGCGTTTCCAATAGATAGAGGAAATGGAGATTTAACTGCAGTTAAAACAGCTGTAAATTTACTTAGAAATGATCATAATGTAGGAATATTCCCAGAAGGAAAAAGAAACAATTCATTAGGTGATTTTAAATCAGGTGTACCAAGGATTGCTTTAATGGGTAATAAAGAGATTATACCTTTTGGAATTAGCGGAGAATATAAACATAATGGAAACCTTACACTAGTATTTGGAAAACCTATAAATTTTAAAGGTATTAAAAAAAATGAAGCAGATGAAATTTTAAAAGAAGAAGTAAAATCATTAATATTAAAGTAGGTGATTAAATGCAAGATGAAATAATAAACAGAATACATGATTACTCTTTAGAAGAAATTATGGGTGACCGTTTCGGAAGATATGCTAAAGCAATTATTCAAGATAGAGCAATTCCTGATGTAAGAGATGGTTTAAAACCTGTTCAAAGAAGAATATTATATGGTATGTTTCATGAGAGAAATACATTTGATAAACCATATAGAAAAAGTGCTAAAACAGTAGGTAGTATTATGGGAAATTTCCATCCTCATGGGGATTCTTCTATATATGATGCTATGGTTCGTATGAGTCAATGGTGGAAACAAAATACTCCATATATTGATATGCAAGGTAATAACGGTTCTATGGATGGTGACTCTGCTGCTGCAATGCGTTATACTGAAGCTAGATTATCGAAAATATCAAATGAATTATTAAAAGATATATATAAAAATACAGTCGTTTGGGCTCCAAATTTTGACGATACTGAAATGGAGCCAACAGTACTTCCTGCTAAATTTCCAAATTTACTTGTAAATGGTTCTACAGGAATTAGTGCAGGGTATGCTACAAATATTCCAACACATAATTTAGGTGAAGTAATAGATGCTACGATTAAAAGAATTGAAAGTCCTAATTGTCGATTAGAAACAATTCTTGATATTATTAAAGGTCCTGATTTCCCTACAGGTGGTATTGCTTGTGGTAAAAAAGGAATTCATGATGCACTTGAAACTGGAAAAGGAAAAGTAATTGTTAAATCAAAAATAGAATTTGAAAAAGAAAGAGGAAAAGAATCAATAATTATTACTGAAATTCCTTTTGAAGTAAATAAGGCATCATTAGTAAAAAAAATAGATGATATAAGAATTGATAAAAAAATAGATGGTATTCAAGAAGTTCGTGATGAATCAGATAGAGAAGGACTAAGAATAGCAATAGATCTTAAGAAAGATGCAAATAGAGAATTAATTATTAATTATTTACTTAAAAATACAGAACTTCAAATATCATATAATTATAATATGGTTGCAATAGTAAATAGAAGACCAATGACTTTAGGAGTTATTCAAATATTAGATGCATATATTGAACATCAAAAAGAAGTAATTACAAAAAGAACGCAATTTGATTTAGATACATTTAAACATGAATACCATATAACTGAAGGTTTAATTAAAGCACTTTCAATATTAGATGAAGTTATTAAAACAATTAGAGCTAGTAAAAATAAAAGTGATGCTAAAGACAATTTAGTAAAACAATTTGATTTTACTGAAATTCAAGCTGAAGCAATTGTTACATTACAACTTTATAGATTAACTAATACTGATGTTGTTGCATTACAAGAAAAAATGAGAGACTTAAAAATTATTATTGCAGGTCTTGAAGAAATATTAAATGATCCTGAAAAATTAAAAGATGTAATGAAAGACGAACTTAGAAAAGTTAAAAAAGAATATGCTACACCAAGAAAAACAGAAATACAAGAAGAAGTAGAAGATATTAAAATAGATAGTACTCAAATGATTAATAAAGAAGATTGTATAGTATGTGTAACTAACGAAGGATATGTTAAACGTGTTTCTACTAGAAGTTACAATAAAGATGAAGATACTCTTCTAAAAGAAGGAGATTATTTAGTAGGACTATATAAATTAAGTACTTTAGATACATTATTAATATTTACTAATTTAGGTAATTACTTATATGTTCCTGTATATGAAATTCCTGAAGCTAAGTGGAAAGAACTTGGAAAACATATTAGTAATATTATTAAATTAGATCCACTAGAATCAATTGTAGGATGTGTATCTGTAACTAATTTTGATACAGATGACTATATTACTATGTTTACAAAAAACGGTATGGTTAAACGTAGTATGTTATCTGATTTCAAAGTTTCTAGATATTCTAAACCAATTACAGCAATTAAACTTAAAGATGATGATGTTGTAACAAATATAGAATCAAATAAAGGAAATTATATATTTATAACTACATCTAATGGATTTGGTTTAAGATATAATATTTCAGAAGTAGCACCTGTAGGTTTACGTGCTGCTGGTGTAAAAGCAGTATCTTTAAAAAATGATACAGTAGTAGTTGGACATGTTATGAATGAAGAAGAATATTTAGTTGTATTAACAGATAAAGGTACTGGAAAAAGAATTAAAATGAATGAATTTGAAATTGGTAGTAGGGCAAGAAAAGGAATACAAATGGTTAGAGATGTAAAAACAAATCCATATCATATTCTAAGAACATTTGTAAATTCAAAAAAATCAGAAATAATATTAAAAATAGGAATAGATTTTAAAATTATTAATACTACTGATTTACCAATTACAGATAGATATTCAACAGGTACTCAAATTACTAAAGCTAAAATTCAAGCTGTTTTTGCAGAACCAACTTTAGAAGAAAAAAATGATGATGATGAAGTAGTTGAAATCAAAGAAAAGATTGACTTAGATGATATAGACAAAAAGATACTTACAATTGATGATTTTTTAGATGATTTTAAAATGAAAAGCGATAAATAAATTTATCGCTTTTTTATAATTTTCTGTATAATCCAATTGCTTTTCCAAGAATTGTAACATTGTTCAAAATTATTGGTTCCATAGTATCATTTTCAGGTTGAAGTCTAAAATAACCTTTTTCTTTATAAAATGTTTTTAATGTTACTTCATTTTCATCATTCATAGCTACTACAATATCGCCGTTTCGTGCTATATTTTGTTTTTCTATTAATACAATATCATTATCATATATTCCAACATTAATCATGCTATCACCGCTTACATTAAGTGCATATACTTCTTTATTTTTTGGGATTAAATAACTTGGAACGTCAAAAAAATCATTTGGATTTTCAATAGCTTCAATAGGTAGTCCTGCTTTTATTTTTCCAAGTAGAGGTATAGATACTATACTTTCATTTTTATTTAAGTATTCATTATCTACTAAAAGTTCTATTGCTCTATTTTTAGAATCATCTTTTTTAATATATTTTTTTTCTACCAATTTATTTAAATGTGAATGTATTGTTGCTGGAGAATTAACTTTAAGTTTTTTTGCGATTTCTCTAACTGTAGGAGGATAACCATGATTCGCTACATATACTTTTATAAAATCTAATATTTCTCCTTGTTTTTTAGTTAATATTTCCATATAATATCTCCTTTATTTGTGTTATATATACATAATAACACAAAAACATTTTAAGGTCAAACGTTTGTTTGCTAAAAAAATCATTAAAATGTCTTTAAAATCAATACTTTTTTATGCTATAATGAGTATGATAGAGGTGTTAGATATGGATAATAAAACAATATCAAATATAAAATCATTAGGTATTGACATGATTGATCAAGCCGGTAGTGGACATCCAGGAATAGTTTTAGGAGCAGCACCATTAATTTATACAGTATATGCAAGACATATGAATATTAATACAGTGGATCCAACTTGGATCTGTCGAGATAGATTTGTGCTTTCTGCAGGACACGGTTCTGCAATGCTTTATGCTACATTATACTTAGCAGGGTTTAATATATCGCTAGATGATTTAAAAAATTTTAGAAGAGTAGGATACAAAACGCCTGGTCATCCTGAATTTGGACATACTCCAGGAGTTGATATGACAACTGGTCCTTTAGGTCAAGGTATAGCATCTGCTGTCGGTATGGCTATTGGAGAAAAAATTTTAGAAAACAAATTTAAATTATCTGATGGAAAACCTTTAATTAATTATAATGTCTATGCACTTGTTGGTGATGGAGATTTAATGGAAGGTGTAAGCTACGAAGCATGTAGTTTAGCAGGTACATTAAATCTAGATAATTTAATAGTATTATATGATTCAAATAATATTAGTTTAGACGGAGATACATCTAATACGTTTACAGAAAATGTAATTGAGAGATTTAATGCTATGGGATGGCATACTGAAAAAGTATTAAATGGTACTAATGTCGAAGATATTGATAAAGCAATAAATCGTTCTAAAAAATCTGGTAAACCATCATTAATTGAAGTTAAAACTATTATAGGAAATGGTAGTGTTAATGCTGGGAAAAATATCGTACATGGAAAATGCTTAAGTAAAGAAGATATTCGTTCAGTTAAGCGAGGTTTAGATATTAAGGATGAACCATTCTATGTTGATGTTAATAATATGAATAAATTTAGAAATCAAATTGTTGAAAGAAGTGCTAGAAAATACGAATTATGGGCTAGAAATTATCGTGAATTCATGAATAATAGTAGTGAAGAAGTTATTGAAGTATTTAATAGTTTTTTTAATCCTAAAAAAATAGATATAATAAATACTGATTTTAATCTAGATAAAGGAATAAAAGAAGCAACAAGAGTTACTAATGGAAAAATAATGACTACTATATCTAAGAATATACATAATTTTATAGGTGGTAGTGCTGATTTAAGTAGTTCAACAAATACATATTTAAAAGATATGCAAGACATTAAAGATAATCATTATTTTGGTAAAAACATATGGTTTGGAGTAAGAGAACATTCCATGGGGTCAATATTAAATGGTTTAGCTTTATCAGGATTTAAACCATTTGGTTCAACATTTTTAACATTCTCTGATTATATGAAACCTGCTATAAGATTATCAGCTCTTATGAATCTTCCTGTTAATTATATATTTACTCATGATTCAATTAATATAGGTCCTGATGGTCCAACACATCAACCAATAGAACAATTAGCAATGCTCAGAAGTACTCCTAATTTAATGGTATTTAGACCAGCAGATGCTAACGAACTTATTGGATGCTGGGATGTTATGTTAAATAGTAGTGGTCCGAATGCGTTAGTTCTTTCTCGTCAAGATGTAAGAACATTACCATCAACAGTACCTGAATATGTCAAATATGGAGCATATCCAGTACGTAAAGAAAGAAAACAATTGCATGGTATTATTATTGCAACAGGAACAGAAGTATTTACATCACTTTTAATAGCAGAACAACTTTATAATGAAATTGGTCTTGATTTAAGAGTAATAAGTATGCCTTGTCAAGAATTATTCTTAATGCAACAAGAAAGATTTAAAAATAGTTTAATTCCAGGTGGTATAAAAACAATTGTTGTAGAAGCTGGTTCATCATTTGGATGGTATAGGTTTGTTATTAATGAAAAATATTTAATGACTATAGATAAATTTGGTATAAGTGGAACTAAAGGTGAAGTTGAAAATTATTGTAACTTTACTTTTGAGCAAATTAAAGAAAGAATTAGAAAATTATTCTAATTTCTTTTTTTTCGACATATTATTACATAAATAGTATGCTATTATCATATTGGTGATAAGGTGAAAAAATACTATATATTTTCGATAAACAAAGAATTTTATGAAGTATATAAAAATAATCCTCAAGTACTTTTTAAAACATTAGATAATTTATATAATCTTGATTTAGAAAATGCATATTATGGATTAAATATTTATAATCAACTATGTAATCCTATAAATAAAAAAATAATTAGAAATTATTTATATGATGGAAATACAAATGAATCAAAATTTATAATAAATAATAGTACACTTCTTGAAATAAATACATCATGTTTAGTTCTTGTAACAACGAGTAATATTCCTAATATAATAAAAAATCTTAAATATTATGAATCACCATTATTTTTATGTGATTTTGATAATACTAAATTCTTTTTTATTACTTGAAAAATAAACAATTATTTAGTAAAATATTATTTAGGAAAGGAGAATGTTAAATGGGAGCATTCTTAATAGATTTATTACAAATACTTTTTGGAATAATTATTGGTGGAATTATTGGGTTTATAATTGCAAGAAAATATATGATGAAATATATTCAAGAAAATCCACCAATAAATGAACAAATGATTAAAACTATGATGACTCAAATGGGTAGAACTCCTAGTCAAAAACAAGTAAATCAAATGATGAAAGCAATGTCTAAACAAATGAAATAACATTGCTTTTTTTTATTTGTTAATATATAATTGTTTTTGTGGTGATTTTTTATGAAAATTAAATATGAATTATTAAAAAATGATAATAAAGCAAGAAGAGGTAAATTGCATACTAATTATGGTACATATGATACTCCAATGTTCATGCCGGTTGGAACGCTAGCAAATGTTAAAACATTAATGCCTGAAGAAATAAAAGCAATGAATGCAGGAGTAATATTATCAAATACATATCATTTATGGTTAAGACCAGGAGAAGATATTATAGATCATGCTGGTGGTTTACATAAATTTATGAATTATGATGGTCCAATATTAACAGATAGTGGTGGATTTCAAGTTTTTTCACTTGCTAAACCTAAAGATATTACTGAAGAAGGAGTAAATTTTAAAAGTCACATTGATGGTAAAAAATTATTTTTAACTCCGGAATTATCTATTCAAATTCAAAATAAGTTAGATAGTGATATTGCAATGTCATTTGATGAATGTATTCCATTTCCAGCTAGTTATGAATATGCTAAAGCAAGTACAGAAAGAACATTAAGATGGGCTAAAAGAGGACTAGCTACTCATAGTAATCCTAACCAATCTTTATTTGGTATTGTTCAAGGTGGTGAATATACTGATTTACGTGAATGGAGTGCAAAAGAAACTTCAAAGCTTCCTTTTGATGGATTTTCTATTGGTGGTACTAGTGTAGGTGAAGACAAAGATACAATGTATAAAATGATTGATGATGGTATTCGCTATTTACCAGAAGATAAACCTAGATATTTAATGGGAGTAGGAGATCCTATTGATATTTTAGAAGGTGTCAGTCGTGGTATTGACATGTTTGATTGTGTACTTCCTACTCGTTTAGCACGTCATGGTAATGCATTTACAAGAAATGGAAAAATTAATATTAAAAATAATAAATATAAAGAAGATTTCCAACCAATAGATGAATCGTGTGATTGTTATACATGTAAAAATTTTACAAGAGCTTATGTTAGACATTTAATTACAGCAAATGAAACAAATGGTGGAAGACTTTTATCAATACATAATATTAGATTTTTAATTAAAATGACTGAAGAAATAAGAACATCGATTGAAAATGGTAATTTTCAAGAATATAAAGAAGAATTTATAAATAAATATACAAAAAAAGAAAACTAGTTTAGTTTTCTTTTTTATTTAAACTAATTCCTATACAAGAAGATAATGTTGCTGAAAACAATATTATGAAATAGTATATTAAGATATATATATTAAACTTTGATTCTATAATTAATTTATATATTATTGAAAATAATATAAAAATAAAAGATAAAATAATACCACTTAAATAACCCTTTTTTGTAGTCTTATATCCAACTATAAAACCACCAATAATCATACTAATAATAATTATTAATAAATTAATAAATCTACTATAATAACCAAACAAACTAATTATAAAAATACTTATTAAAATAAAAAACATACTAATAATTGTAGAAAACAAATACTTATACATAAATATCACCTAATTTATTATATTTAATGAATAAGTAAATATGTTTTGATTCATAATATAATGGTGATTTAATGGAAATAATTATCAAATTAATAATATCTTTTATATTATTTTTTATATTATATAAATATATAAAAAATAATTATATGATCGTTTTTTTATCTAGTATCTATATGTATAAATTTTATAATCTTGAAATCGGTTTTTCTAAAGTACTAATTGAACTTGGAATAATTATAATTTTATATAAAGTGTTAGATTATTTAATAAATAGTAATCAAATAATGAATAGAATTTTTAATATAACAGATATAGAAATAATAAAAGAGGGAAAAATAGATTTTAAAAAACTAAAATTAATAAATATGAATTTTGAAGATTTACTTAAAAAACTTAACTATATAAATATAGAAGATATAAAATCATGTACATTTAATAATAATGATATAAATATAATTACATATAATAATAATCCAATACCACTCATAGTAGATTCAAAAATAAACTTTAGAAATCTTATATTGATTAAAAAAAACATTAATTGGTTAAACGAAACACTAAAAAGAAAAGAAACATTATTAGATGAAATATTTTATGCTTTTTATTATAATGAAAACATTATAATTATAAAGAAAAGCAACATTGACAAATAGATATATTACTGATATTATTAGGTTAAGAATAGGAGATGTTTCATGAAAAGTTTTATATTATTATTAATAGCAATATTATCGTTTACAGGATGTGATAAAAAATTAAAAAATTATGATATGCTTTCAACATCACTAAGTAATAAATTTAAAAATCATATTCAATTAAAAGAAGAAGAAGTAAAAGGTATTTATAATTTGAATACTAGATTATTTAAGAATGTGATTATTAATGTAGATAATGAAAATAAATCATCAGAAATGTATGCAATATTTGAATTAGGAAGTGACTATGATTCTTGCATTGAAGAGGTTGAATATTTTATTGAACAGTATAAAAGATCATGGGAAAATAGTGAACAAATGAAATTAGTAAATAACGGTATTAAAGAAGAGATAGGGGATTATATTATATATGTTGTTAATGAAAATCCAAATGAAATAATAAATGAAATCAAAGGATTTATTAAATAATGATATTTAGTAGTATTCCTTTTCTCTTTTTCTTTTTCCCGTTATTTATATTATTATATTTTTCTTTACCCTTCAAATATAAAAATTATATCTTATTACTATTTAGTTTAATTTTTTATGCTTGGGGTGAACCAATATATATATTATTAATGATATTTTCATCTATCGTTGATTTTATCAATGGAAAGAACATTGAAAAATACAAAGATGATAATAAAAAGAAAAAAATTTATTTAATAATTTCAATTATTATAAATATTTCATTATTAGGATTTTTTAAATATGCTGATTTTTTTATAAAAGTTATTAATAATATTCTAAATTTAGATATACCATTATTAAACTTAGGACTTCCTATAGGGATAAGCTTTTTTACATTTCAAACTATGAGTTATTCGATTGATGTATATAGAGGAGACGTAAAAGCAGAAAAAGATTTTTTTACATTTATGACATATGTTTGTATGTTTCCACAACTTATTGCAGGTCCAATAGTTAGATATGAAACAGTTTCTAGTGAACTACATAAAAGAGATATTAATTTTAAAAAATTTGCTGACGGATTTACTAGATTTTTAAGAGGGTTATTTAAAAAAGTATTAATTGCTAATAACATCGGTTTATTATTTACTCTTATTACTAGTAGTGAAGTAAATGATATTTCTATAATGACTGGAGTTCTTGCAATTGTATCTTATGCTTTTCAAATATATTTTGATTTTTCTGGATATTCAGATATGGCTATAGGAATGGGGAATATGTGTGGATTTACATTCTTAGAGAATTTTAATTATCCTTATATTTCAAAATCAATAACAGAATTTTGGAGAAGATGGCATATTTCATTATCAAGTTGGTTTAAAGATTACGTATATATACCATTAGGTGGATCTAGGGTAAATATATTAAAAAACATTAGAAATATACTTATTGTATGGATTTTAACAGGATTTTGGCATGGTGCTAGTTGGAATTTTATATTTTGGGGATTATATTATGGAATTTTATTATTGTTAGAAAAATTTGTATTAAAAAAATATATAGATAAATTACCTGATTTTGTAAAACATATATATACTATTATTTTAGTATTTATTGGTTGGATGATATTTGCTTTTGATGATTCTAAATATCTATTTGAATTTATTAAGGCTTTAACTAGTAATAAATTTGTTGATAGTGCATTCTTATATTATTTTAAAAATTATTTTCTAATACTTGTAATAGCAACTTTATTTAGTCTTCCTGTATATCCTAAAGTAAAAGAAAAAGTGAATAATTCTATATTTACTAGTTTATTATCCATATCTATATATGTAATCTTATTTATAGTTACGTTATCTTATTTAGTATCGGATACTTATAATCCATTTTTATATTTTAGATTTTAGGTGATATCATGAAATTAAGCATAAATAAAATAATTACATTATTAATACTATTTATTATTTCAATATTTAGTATAGTATTATTTTTTAAAGAAAAGAAAGAATTTTCTCCAAATGAAAATAGATATTTAAAAACAAAAGTAGAATTTAGCATTGAAAGACTTTTAAATAAAAAATTTATAAGTGACTTTGAAAATTTACTTAATGATCAGTTTCCATTAAGAGATAATTTTATAAATATTAAAACAAGTGTTGATAAAATTTTAGGTAAAGAAGATCAACAAGGAGTATATTTTTCAAAAAATGGATATTTAATAGAAAAATACAATAAACCTAAAAATAATGATAAATTAATAAATAAATTAAATAAATTTGCAAGCGAAGTAAATTATGTTAATTTTAATTTAATGCTAGTTCCTACTAGTATTACTATTAATTATAATTTACTTCCTAAGAATGCAATTACTTATAATCAAATGGATACTATTAAATATATTTATGATAATATTAATTTTGATACTATTAATCTATATGATACATTTAATGAACATAAAGATGATTATCAATTATTTTATAAATTAGACCATCACTGGACAAGTTATGGTGCATATTATGCATATAGTGAATATTGTAATCATAACAATATAACACCAATTAAACTAGGACATTTTGATATTGAAGAAGTTTCTAATAGTTTTTACGGAACATTATATTCAAAAACAGGAGATTATTTTAAAAAACCTGATAGCATACATAAATTTAGTTATGGAAATCCTGAGTTGGATGTGGAATATGTATATGAAAAGAAAATTACTCATTCATTATATGAAGAAAAATATTTAAATGAGAAAGATAAGTATTCATATTTTCTAGATAATAACCATCCATTAATTATAATAACAAATAATGATATAAAAAATAATAATGAATTAATTATTATTAAAGATTCATATGCTAATACATTTGTTCCTTTTTTAGTAAATCATTATAAAAAAATTCATATTATTGATCCAAGATTTTATAAAATGTCAATAATAGAATATATTAAAGAAAATAAAAGTATAAGAGATGGATTATTCTTATATAATGTAAATACTATTGATAATGATACTGGTATATTTTCAATAAGATAAATATTTATTTTATCTTTTTTTCATGATATAATCTATAATAGGTGATGGTATGAAAAAAATAATAACTTTACTACTAATTATTACTTTATTATTTACTGGATGTGGTAAGAAAAAATTAAATATAGAAATGGATAATAAAGATAATTATAGAATGAGAATAACAATAAATAGCAATATTAATAATAAAAGTGAAAATACATCAATTACAGTAAACAAATATGATAATACACAAATTAAAATAGATTATAATGATGAAACATATTATATTTTTGATAACGAATATTATAAGGACGAATTTAAAAAAGATAAAATTAAAGACGTTAAACTAAAAAATTATAATGTTTTTCTTGAAGGATTAAATAATTTATCAAAATTGGAAAAAGAAGAAGAAGACTTAATTGGGAAAAAAGCATATACTTTTAATAAGTTTGAAATGAAAGAAAAAGAATTTAAAAAAATAATTGATTATAATTATAAATTCAATAAGAATATTAATGGTATAGTTTATCATGATAACAATGGTAATCTTGAATCAATAAAATATGAAGTTGAAGATGAGAATAATTATATAGAAGTAAAAGCATTATTTTCTAATTATGGTTCTATAAAAGAAATAAAGCAAAAACTTTATGAAGATTATGTTGAGGTGAAAAAAGAACATTATGAAAAAAAATAAAGGATTTACATTAGTAGAATTATTAGGTGTTATTATTCTTCTTGGTGTTATTGCTGTAATAATTACACCTAACATTTTAAAATTAGAAAAAAAATCAGAAAAAGAACTATTTGAAGATAGCGTTAATGCATTAATAAGAGGTGCACAAATGTATTATGCTAATAATGACTTTATTAACTATCCAACAAATGGTATAGCGGCTAATTCAGAAGAATTAAATGTTAAAAATAACGAGGATTTGACATCAGGTAGTATTAAATTAGTAAACGATGAATATTTTTATGCAGATAATGTTTCAAATGGTAAATATTGTGCTAATGGTGTTAGAAATGATTTATCTATTGATGAAGGAAAATGTCCTGAAACACCAACTAGATGTTTTGAATTTGATAAATCTACAGGCACTATTACAAAATTTTATAAAAATAAAGTAGGATGTGAAATATCAAATCCAACAGTTCCTGAAAAAATAGATGGTGTTGAAGTTAAACATATCGGTGATAGATCATTTGGTACAGTTGAATCATTTTATTGTTATAAAACTTCTGATGATTATAGAAATAATATATATGAAGAAATATATGATTATCCTGAATTTTCAAATTATTATAATTGCGTCATAGGAAAGCAAAATACAAGTAATAAACTTGTATCAATTAATCTTCCTTCTACAATTGAAACAATAGGTGCTTATTCTTTTTATGGTAATGATTTACGATTATTTGATTTTAAAAAGTTAAAACAATTAAAAGCTATTGAAAGAAATGCTTTTACATATAATAAAATTCTTTCAGTAGATTTTTCTGAAAATAAAGAATTAACAAAAATTGGATATGATTCATTTTTTAACAATGAAATTAGCACTCTTATACTAACAGGTGCAGATAAATTAGAAGAGATTGATGATTGGGCATTTGAAGAAAATAATTTAAGAGAAAACTATGTTATTGCTGATTTACCAAACCTCAAAATACTAGGTTCAGGATCATTTTATGGAACTAATTTACTAGGTATTTCATTTTCAAATCTGCCTAATTTAGAAACTATAGGTTCATATTCATTTTATGGTAATTCAATAACATCATTAGAAATATCTAATTTACCTAAATTAAATTTAATAGATGATGATGCTTTTTATGAAAATAATCTAAGTTCAGTAATTTTGAAAAATTTACCATTGTTAGAAAAAATTGGTTTTAATTCATTTGCAGAAATGAGAATTAAAACATTAACTTTACAGAATTTACCAAGTCTAAAATATATAGATGGTTTTGCTTTTTATAGAAATGGTATAACAAATCTTGTATTTGATAATGTTCCTAATGTAGAATATTTTGGATACTATTCATTTAGTGAAAACGCTATTCCTGAATTTGATTTTTCAATATTCCCTAATTTAAAAACTATTGATTACCATACAATGAGTCATCAAGGAAATGCTACAAAAAAAATCACTATAGATAATCCACTTTTAGAATATATAGGTAATTTTGCATTTGACTATAATTATCAATTAAAAGAAGTAGTAATGGGAGAAAATCCAAGTTTAAAAGAATTAGCGCTGGGTGCTTTTAAATGGGATGGATTAGATAACATAGTAATACCTAAAAATGTTCAAACTATAGGTGATGTTTGTTATTATAGAGATAATACAAAAATTAATTCAATAACTATTTATGGAGATGATCCAACAAGATTTAATTCAAGATGGAACAATATTGGAATGAATTCAGCAAGTTCGGTATGTCCGGTTATGCCTGCTGATAGTAATAGAGTTAATTGTACATAAAAGATAAATATTTAATTTATCTTTTTTTCATGATATAATTTATAATAGGTGATAGTATGATAAAGAAATTCTTAATTATTTTAACATGTTTATTATTTGTTACAGGATGTGGTGAAAAGAAAATAGAACACACATTTAAAGATAAAGAAAATTATAAATTAAGTGTAGAAATCAATAATGATCATTATACAATAAGACAATTTGATAATAATAATAGTTATGTAATACACGGTGATGAAGAATATTATATTTTTGATAATAAACTATATAAAGATAATCATAAAAAAATAAAGATTAATGAAAATTTACCAAAAGATTTTTATAAAATTAAACAATTTTTTGAACAAAAATTTAAAATAATTGAAAAAGGTCAAGATCTAATTAATAAAGAAAATTATAATTTTATTAAATTTGAAACTAATAAAATTAACGATTTAACAAGTATTTTTAATATTAAAACTAAAGGAAAAGTTATAGGTTATTTATATACTAATTCTAACGATGAAATATATAAAATAATAATAAAAAATGATGAAATAAATATAAAAGTATATTATTCATCATTTGGGAATATAAAAAACTATTATAGTAAATTAGATGATTCAGTTGTGGAGGACAAAGAACATGATAAAAAAATTGATGTTGAAAAGAATTCACATAACAAATAAAAAAGGTTTTACATTAGTAGAGTTATTAGGTGTAATTATTTTACTTGGTGTAATTGCAACAATTATTGCCCCTAATATTTTAAAAACTCAAAAAAAATCAGAAAAAGAGTTATTTGAAGATAGTGTTAATGCATTAATTAGAGGTGCACAAATATATTATGCTAATAATGACTTTATTAATTATCCTACAAGTGGTATAGCAGCTAATTCTCTAGAATTAGATGTTAAAAATAATGAGGATATGACATCCGGAAGCATTAAATTAGTTAATGATGAATATTTTTATGCATCTAATGTATCAAATGGGAAATATTGTGCTAATGGAGTTAGAAATGACTTGTCTATTGATGAAGGAAAATGTCCTGATACACCAGATAGATGTTTTGGATTTGATAAATCTACAGGTACTATTACAAAATTTTATAAAGAAAAAGTAGGATGTGATATAGCTAATCCTACTGTTCCAGATAAAATAGATGGTATAGTTGTTAAAAAAATAGGACAATATGCTTTTGCAAATATTAAACATGTTAAATGTAGTAAATATATTAGTGAGCAAAGTCAATATGATTATAAATATGTTGATATTATAAATAATGGAAATATGAGTAAAATTAATGAATATAAAGAAGATGGATATAGTTGTTATCCAATTTATTTTGATCCAGTTAGTGGAGATCAATATAGCAAGAATGATTTATTTTCTCTTTCTTCTGTAACATTACCAACCACTATTGAAGTAATTGAAGATGGTGCGTTTGCATATAATAGCATTTCTATTATGGACTTTGGAGCATTAAGTAATCTTGAATATATTGGTCAATATGCTTTTCAATATAATGAATTAAGGAATGCTGATTTTTCTCGAAATAAAATATTATATGAAATTGATGATGAAGCTTTTTGTAGTAATAATTTAGAATCTGTTAATTTTAATGGTGCTGAAAAGTTAGAAAAAATTAATAATTGGTCCTTTGAACTTAATCATATTACTTCATTATCTTTAAAAGATTTACAATATTTTAAAGAAATAGGTAATGGAGCATTTTACCAAAATGATATTGGAACATTGGAATTAAAAAATTTACCATCATTAAACTTTATAGGTGGATCTTCATTATCAAATAATAATTTAACAAATATCGAAATAAAAGATTTTCCTAATTTAAAGGTTATAGATAGTAGTGCTTTTTCTCATAATACTATTTCAATGATGACATTAGAAAACCTACCAAAACTTGAAAAAATTAGTACAAGTTTAGCATATGGTAATTCTATTACTACATTAACCTTAAAGGATTTACCTCTTGTGACTACAATTGGAGTTAATGCGTTTGCTGAAAATTCAATCAAAACATTAAACATATCTAATGTTAGCAATGTAGAAACATTGGAACCAAGAGTATTTTATAATAATTCAATTCCTGAATTTGATCTTTCTATATTCCCTAAAGTAAAAACAATTGGATTTAACTTTATGAGTCATTGTAAAGGCGCAGGTTGTATGACTAAATTAAAAATAGATAACCCACTTCTTGAATTTATTGATGAATACGCATTTGGGGCTAATAATAATTTAAAAACTGTTGAAATGGGCGAAAATCCAAGCCTTACTACATATGCACAAGGAGTTTTCTTAAGATCTCCAGTTGAAGATATAGTAATACCAAAAAATATGAAAAATATAGGTTATAGAGTATTTGTAAGAGAGAATGGTATTAAAGCTAAGTCAGTAACTGTATATGGTGATGATCCATTACGTTTTAATAGTAAGTGGCAGCAAATTGGACTAATCAATTTTGGAAATAATAATTGCCCAGTTATTCCTGAAGGACAAAATTCTGTAACTTGTTCTTAATACCTTTGCTTAATTAATTATAATATGTTATAATTAGTTAGGCTTTTTTAATTTAATGAAAGGAGATTTATGAGTAAAATTAGAATATTTGGACTCGGGGGTTTAAATGATGTCGGCAAAAATATGTATATTGTCGAAGTTGATAAAGATATTTTTGTGTTCGATGCTGGATTAAAATATGCGGATGATAAAATGTTAGGTGTAGACTACATTTTGCCTAACTTTGACTATTTAAAAGATAATATAAAAAGAATACAAGGTATATTCATTACCCATGGTCATTTATTACAAATGGGAGCATTATGTGATATTATAAAAGAATTACCAGAATTAAAGGTTTACGGAACTTCTTTCACTTTAGATATATTAAGAGATGAACTTGAAAGTGAAAATATTAAAAATGCAAATCTAATAGAATTAAAACCACATAAAAAAGTAAACTTTAAAAATAATGCTATATTCCCAATTAGTTTAACACATTCAGTACCTGATGCTGTTGGTTATGTTTTATATACACCAGATGGCGCTATCTTCTACACAGGAAACTTCTGTATTGATTCAAGTATGCGTGGATCATTTAGTACAGATATCGGAAAATTAGCTTATGTCGGAAAACAAGGAGTATTATGTTTATTAAGTGAATCAATGTATGCTGATAAACAAGGATTTACATCTCCACAACATAAAGTATCAAAAGCATTCCGCGAAGTTCTTGGTAGAAATGAAGGGAGAATTCTATTTAATATTTATGAATCACAAATTTATAGAATTCAAGAATTATTAAATGAAATAGAAAACTCTAATAGAAAAGTTATTATAATGGGTAAATCATTAGAAAATACGTTGTTAAGATGTATTGAAAAAGGTTATATAAAATTTGATAAATCAAAACTTACTTCAATTCATCATGTTAATGATAAGAATGTTGTTGTTATAATTTCTGATGATAGAGAAAAACCATTTACAAATATCAAAAGAATTATTAGAGGAACAGATAAATTTATTAAAATTAATGAAGATGATACAGTTGTTTTTGCATCACAAGTATATGATGGTATGGAAAAATCAGCAACTGCTGTTTATGATGCTTTAGCACAAATGCAATGTAATTTAGTAATTCTTCCAACTAAAAAATATTTATCAATGCATGCTTCTAGCGAAGATTTAATGCTTATGCTTGATTTAATGCAACCAAAATATTACATGCCAGTAATTGGTGAATTCCGTCATCAAATTGCCAATAAAGAAGTAGCTTTGAGATACGGTATGGATGAAGAAAATATTCTTGTCAAATTAAATGGACAAGTAGCAGTATTTAATAATGGTAAATATCAACCAGGAAATGAGACTATAAAAGTTGATGATATATTAATAGATGGTAAAACAATTGGTGATATAGGTGAAGCAGTATTAAAAGATAGAGAAGCTTTAAGTGATAACGGTATTGTCGTTGTTACTGCTACATTAGATAAAGAAACTAAAACTGTTTTAGCTGGTCCTGAAATATTAACACGAGGATTTATTTATGTAAAAGATAATATTGATGTAATTAAAGAAGCTGAAAGAATTTCATTAGAAGTAATTAATGAGAATATTAAAGATAATCGTGTTGATTTTAATAAAATTAAAACAGGCATTAGAGATAAAGTAGGTAAATATTTATATCAGGAAACTGAATGTAAACCTATGGTCCTATTAGTTATTCAAGAGGTATAAAAACCTCTTTTTTTATTTTCAAAAATAGTTTATAATAGTTATTGAAGGTAGTGATGATATGAAATTAGTATTATTAATTTTGAAAGATGAAGATAAACTTGATGATTTAATAATAAAACTAACAGAAGAAAAAATAAATAAAATAACTGTACTTGATAGTAATTCTTATGTAAGTGAAAAAAAGAAAGAAAAACAAACAAATATTTTTTCATCAATGAGATTTTTAATAGATTATTCAACTGATGAAAGTAAAACAATATTAATTGCTTGTGATGATAATCAAATTAATACAGTTAAAAAAGTATTAAATAAAATAATTCCTGAAAATCAATATAATCTAATTATTTTACCAATAGAAGAAAGTGTAGGAATATAAATTGTTAGAATTATATGTGATATGTTCCATTTTTATTTTTGGAATAGTATTTGGTTCAATAGCCAAAAAATTCAAATTTCCAGAAGTAACAGGATATTTAATAGCAGGAATTATCATGGGTCCATGTGTGCTTAAAGTATTAAATTCAACCATGATATATACAATGGACATATTTCAAACATTAGCACTATCATTTATATCATTTATGATAGGTGCTGAATTCAAATTTAAATATATTAAAAAATTAGGTACAAAACCATTTATCATTGGTATAATGAGTTCACTTCTCACATTATTCTTAGTATCTGTAACACTATTACTTTTAAATTGTTCATTTCCTTTTTCTCTTGTAATGGGTGCTATTGCATCATCAACTGCTCCTGCAGCAATAATGATGATTGTAAAAGAGTATAAGGCAAAAGGGGAAGTAACAAATAACATGTTAAGTGTAATAGCTATAGATGATGTTATATCTCTTTTATTATTTGGTTTTGCAATAGCAATTGCTGAAATTTTTAAAGCACCATCATTAAATTTATCATTATTTCTATTACCATTTAAAGAAATTTTAATTGCGATAGTAATAGGAATACTACTAGGTGTTCTTCTAGGATATTTAGTCAAAATATTTAAAACACATTTGAATGCCATTTGTTTAATTATAGTAATTATATTTGGAATAATATTAATATGTGATGTATATGATATTTCTCCATTATTAATGTGTATGATAACAGGTATATCATTTGTTAATTCATTTAACTCGAGAGTCACAGATAATATATTATTTACAATGGATGAAATGTCTGCACCTTTTCTTGTAATATTCTTTGTAATAAGTGGTGCTAGTTTAGATTTTTCGAAAATGACTTCATGTTTAATAATTACTATAGCATTTATATTAGCAAGAACTGTAGGAAAAATTTTTGGTGCATATATGGGTGCCGATCTAACACATTGTAATAAAAAAATTAAAACATACTTAGGTCCAACATTATTATCACAAACAGGTCTTGCAATTGGTCTTGCAATTGAGGCATCTAAAGTATTTTTAGAATCAAATACTATGATGACTATAATAATAGCATCTTCATTTGTATTTGATATGATTGGTCCTATTTTAACAAAATATATGCTAAAAAAATGTGGAGACATAAAATAACCAACTTTAAAGTTGGTTTTTAATTTAAAAAAAATATTATTCGTGATATAATATAATTAACATATATAATAACTTGAATTTCTTTATAAATTATGATACTATTTTGTAGTAGAAATGGGTGATTATATATGAAATTACCAAGTTTATTGGAAGCAAAAAAACGTACAAATAATAAAATTAATATTGTTCCTGAAGGATATGTTTTAAATGAAAATTATAAAAATTTAGGATTAGGAAAAACTTACTATGTAAAAACTTATGGTTGCCAAATGAATGAACATGATAGTGAAAACATCAAGGCAATATTAGAAACTATGGGTTATAAAGAAGCTAGTGAATTTGAAAAAGCAGATTTAATTTTATTAAATACATGTGCTATTAGAGAAAATGCTCATAATAAAGTATTTGGAATGGTTGGACGAATTAAACATTTAAAAGAATCAAGACCAGAAGTTATGGCAGGAATTTGTGGATGTATGGCACAAGAAGAATCTGTAGTAGAAGAAATAATGACTAAATATAAATTTTTAGATATTGTTTTTGGAACACACAATATTAATAATTTACCAAACATAATTGCTACATCTATGGCTAAAAAATCTCTTGAAGTTGAAGTAGATAGTATTGAAGGGGAAGTATATGAAAATATCCCTGTTAAAAGAGATAGTAAATATAAAGCATGGGTTAATATTATGTATGGTTGTGACAAATTTTGTACATACTGTATAGTACCATATACAAGAGGTAAACAAAGAAGTCGTGAACCAAAATACATTATTGATGAAGTAAAAGAATTAGTTAATGATGGCTATTTAGAAGTAACGCTTTTAGGTCAAAATGTAAACGCATACGGTAAAGATTTAAATATTAATTATACTATGGCTAATTTACTTGAAGATGTTGCAAAAACAGGAATTAAAAGATTAAGATTTGTTACATCTCATCCTTGGGATTTTAATGATGAAATGATTGACGTTATAGCAAAATATGATAATATTATGCCTTATATCCATTTACCACTTCAAAGTGGTTCATCTAGAATTCTAAAATTAATGGGAAGAAGATATACAAAAGAAGAATATTTAGAACTATTTAATAAATTAAAAACAAGAATTGAAAATGTTTCAATTACGACTGATATTATTGTAGGATTTCCTGGTGAAACTTTAGAAGACTTTAATGAAACATTAGATGTTGTTAATGCTTGCAAATATGATTCGGCATTTACTTTTGTATTTTCACCACGTATAGGAACACCAGCATGTAAAATGAAAGATGATGTTTCTATTGAAGAAAAGAATCAAAGATTATATAAACTAAATGACTTAGTAAATAAATATGCATTAGAAGCTAATCAAAAATACTTAGGCAAAACAGTTAAAGTTTTAGTAGAAGGATATTCAGGTAAAGATGAGAGTATGTTAATGGGATATACAGAAACTATGAAATTAGTTAATGTAAAAGCAGATCCAAAAAATATTGGAAAAATTATTAATGTAAAAATTACTGATGTAAAAACTTGGAGTATGGATGGAGAAATTGTAGACTAAGGAGAATATTTATGGATAAAAATAAAGAACCAAATAAAAGTGTCATAGCCCTTATAATGGGTATAACAATTGGACTTATTATTGGAGTTGGATCTACATATATATTTATGAAACACCAAGAAAAAGAAAAAATAAAAGAATATGAAAAAGAAAAATTATCTATTACTGAAAAATTAAGTTTAGAAATAAATAAATTAGGAATAAGAAATACAGTATTTGTATATGTAGATAAAATTCAAAGGAAAATAGAAGAAATCAATTCAAAAGAATCTACAGAAGAAGAAAAAGTTAAAAAAATTACAAAAGGAATGTACGCAATTGATGAAAATGGTGTATATAATGAAGTAGATGAAGACACAAAAGAAGTTGTAGAAAATGGTATTAAAATAGAAGGAATTGATTTTGGTGATAAAGTACCTTTAAAAAACTCAGTAATAATTATAAATGAAAAAGGTAAGATAGTAGAAGCAGTGTTTTATATAGATGATTTTAAAGTTACATATGATTTAATTGGAACTACTGTTACAAAAATAGGCGAAGAAGCTGAAAATAATGGATAGATATAGATTAAGAAAAAAAAGAAAAAATTTAAAAATGTATAAAAAGAAGGATTTTGATTTAAATAAGTTTGTTGATAGATATTATATGGAAAAAGAAGCAGCATATATAACTGTATATGTTGAATCGATAGATGATATTATTTCATTTTATGCTATTAAAGATTATGAATGGATTAATGATGATCTTGCTGATTATCTAGAAGAACAAAGTTATTATATACCAGTAGAAGAACAAGTTATTATCGAGTTTACTGGTGCTAGATTTAATGATTATGAAAAGCAAGTTATTGAAAAGACAGTTAAAACATATTTTGGATTAAAATTAGGAGATAAAATTATTGATTTAAATCAAAATACTAAAAAAATTATGTTCTTATGCACATCAGGCTTAATTTTATTTATTATAGTAACATTTATTATGAAAATGAATATTATAGAATCACTAAGTGAGCTAATTTTAGTATTTCTATGGTTCTTTATTTGGGAATTCATAGATACAGTTGTTTTTGAAAGAAAACAACTACTAAATGATAAGTTAGAAGCAGGCCAATTATCTAGTGCTAAGATAGTATTTACAGAAGACGATTAGTCTTCTTTTTTAATATATAATAATTAAATATTGTTACAAAAAATATATTTATAATAATAGAAATTATATATCCCCAAAAATTAAATAATTTACAAAATATTAATATACTTAATAATTTTATAATAACTCCAAAAAATGTTGTTCTTAAAGTCTCCTTACTCAAATTCATTGCTTGCATACATGAAATGATAGGACTTTCAATATAAAATAATAAAAAAGGAATAATGAGAACTCTTAAATATTTATATCCTTTATTAGTATTATAAATAAATTGAAGTAAATAATTACCAAAACATAAATAAAATAAAGTCATGATTAATCCAATAATAAAAGAAAAAAATATACCTTGTCGAATTGCTTTTTTAAGTGGTTTATATTTTTTATTACTATGAAAATTAGAAACAACAGGAATTATACTTTGACTAATAGCATTAGAAAAAAAAGATGGAAGAAGTAAAAGGGGCATTACATAGCCATTAATAATTCCATATTCTGAAGTTATAATACTACTGTTAATACCATTACTTAATAATACTTTAGTAAATAATATAGGTTCGAAAAAATAACCAATATTTCCAATAATTCTAGATGTAGTTAATGGAATGCTTATACCCATAATATCCTTAACATAGCAACAATTATATTTGTACTTAAATTTTTCAGGTAAAAAAAATAAGAGGACGAAAATGGAGATAAGTTCACTAACAATATTTGTAAGAATTAAAAACATAATACATATACTATATCCATATTTAATTGTAAAAGGAATTCCAATAATGTATAAAACTAATCTGACAATATCCTCAATAATATTTGAAAGAATATGAGGAAACATTTTTTGTTTACCAAAAAAATATCCTCTAATAATACTTGAAATACTTATAAAAGGAAGTACAAAACCTAAAACTTTAAGACCTAAATAAGTATTTTTATCATGAAGTAAATTTATGGATATATAATTACTAAAGCATAAACAAAACAAAATTAAAATTATGTTTATTAAAATGGAATATGGAATTATAGATGAAACTATATCTTTACTATTATGTTTGTCTTCTGATACTAGTTTACTGATACTAGTTGGAAATCCAAACTGACTAATAGCTATTAATAAAGAAAATGTTGGCATTATCATCATGTAAGATCCCATAGCATTAGTAGGAAGTAGTCTACTCATAACAATTCTTATAAACATACCTAAAAATTTTGTAATAAATCCACCAATTAACAATATAAATGTTGATTTAATAAATATATTCTTCATACTAAAATATATGTTATAATACAAATAGTAGGAGGATTATTTATGATAAACAAAAATATTTTTAGAGGATATGACATTAGAGGTGTATATCCTAGTGATATAAACAGTGATGTTGCATATCTAATTGGTAGAGCTTTTGGTAGTTATATTAAAGGAAATTGTTGTGTTGTTGGACATGATAATAGATATTCATCAGAAGAACTAACAGAATCATTAATTAAAGGTATAACAGAAAGTGGAGTAGATGTTTATTATTTGGGTCTATGTACTACACCAATGTATTACTTTGGATGTTTAAATTTAAAAATAGAATCTGGTATTATGGTTACTGCAAGTCATAATCCAAAAGATGATAATGGTTTTAAATTTGCAATTGAAAATTATTTAAATGCAAAAGGCGAAGAAATAATTAAATTTAGAGATTTTGTTCTTGAAAATAATTTTAAAGATGGAAAAGGAAAGATTTTTAATATTAATATTAAAGAAGAATACTTTAAATTAATGCTTGAATCAATTACATTAGGTAATAGAAAAATTAAAGTATTAGTAGATTGTGCTAATGCAACTACATCATATTTTGCTAAAGATTTATATAGTAAATTTAATATTGAATTAGAAATGTTATATGATACACCTGATTCAAGTTTTCCAAATCATCATCCAGATCCATGTGTTACAAAGAATAATGAAATGCTTATGAAAAAAGTAGTTGAAGGTGGATTTGATATAGGTATTGGATTTGATGGTGATGGAGATAGAGTAGGTGTAGTAGATGAAAAGGGTAATCATTTAGGAATAGATGAAGTAATGATTATTATTGCACGAGATATTATAAAAAATAATAAAGATAAAAGATTTGTATTTGATGTTAAGTGTTCTAAAGCTTTAGAAGATGAGATAAAAAAATTAGGTGGTATTCCAATTCAATATAGAACAGGAAATTCTTACTTAAGAAATAAAGTTAATAAAGATAATATCCCATTTGGAGGAGAATACTCAGGACATTTAATGTTTAATGATAAATTTATGGGATTTGATTCTGGAATGTATGCAGGACTTCGTATGATTGAAATATTATCTAGAACTTCCAAAAATTTATCTGAATTATTAGATGGTGTAAATAAATATTATTCAACTGAAGAATTAAAATTTAATTCACCTGATGATATTAAATTTGAAGTAATAAATAAATTAATAAAAGACTATCCAGAATGCTTAACTATAGATGGTATGAAAATGGTTTATGATGATGGTTTTGCACTTGTAAGAGCTTCTAATACAGGTCCAACAATTACAGCAAGGTTTGAAGCAACTACAAAAAAAAGATTAGAGGAATTACAAAAAGAATTTGTAGATAAAATAAATTTATACAATAAAAAATAGGCTAAGCCTATTTTTTTAATATAAATAATTTATCTAATGTTCTTGTATATGAAACATATTTTAAAACATTACTAAAATTATTTTCCATAACAACAACTTTTGAAAATTCTAATCCTTTTGCTTGACTAACAGTATAAGCTTCATAACCAATATAACATAATTCTTCAATGTCTTTAATATCATTTCCAATAATAACATGTGATTTATCAAAATGATCCTTGATATAATCTATATAATTATCTACCTTAATTTCACTAACAGGATTACTATTAATTCCCATTGGTGTCATTGTTACATTTAAAAAATTATTACAATAATTAGTTATTTCTTTACTATTACGATAATTTTCATTCAAAAAATATGTTTTAACATTATCTCTTAATTCATTTAACAAATCAATTAACTCATTAATTTCCTTTTTCTTTATAAAGGGAAGTATAGCTTGTTCAACATCACCATATAAATTTAATTTAGCATTTTTTTCCATTTTTGATATTAATCTTATTTCTTCATATCCATAATCTTGCATTTCATCTATAAACATATATAAATAATCTGTATAATATTTAAAATTCATTAGTTTATAAAGCATTAATATTGTAAATGCAAATGCTTTGGTTGTTCTTTTATTTATAATATAATTTTTATTTTTAAGATTAAATTTGTTTTTTAAATCTTTAAATATATTATCCATAATCAATTTAATATCTGATTTTTTGGTGTAATCTTTAATAAATGATTTTAAATAGTTTGGATAATCTTTACTATAAATAAATTCTAGCATATCAATTTTAAAATTATCTTTTTCAACTCTATTAATTTTAATTGATGGAAGATAGTAATTTATTTTTTCTAAATAATAATCTTCCATTGTAATCATTTTAATAGTTGTTAATGATAAACTCCTATTAATATTACTTAATTTTGATTTGAATATTGTAGAAGGAGTAATAAAAAGTAATTTATTTCTATCCATTTCTGGATAATTATAAAGTAAATACGATAATCTATGAAGTAGTACTACAGTTTTACCACTTCCTGCAACTCCTTGTACGATTGAATTGGTATTTAATTCATCTCTTATTATTGAATTTTGATTACTTTGAATCGTTTTGATAATATCTACAAATTCGTTTCTGTTTTTCTTATCATTTAAAACTTTCATTAAGAAATCATCTGTTACATTTAAGTTTCTTCCTCTAACAAATGTATCATATATATTATTAATTTTTGAATTACTAATATCTATTTGCCTTTTTAAATTTAGATTATAAATAGTATCATTATATTTATAATCTTCTTGGTTACTCATATAATATAAATTACCAACAGGACTTCTCCAATCATAAACAAGATTTTCAATTCCTTTATTTATACTTTTTTCACCAATGTACATAACTAAGTTTTCGGTATGATTATCTTCATTTAATGTTAAATCCATACGTCCAAAATGAGTATTTTTTTCAAGTTCATTTAATGCTACATACTTTTCATTAGCTTTAAATGCTAACTCTTTACATTTTTTAAAATATCCTTTTTGTTCCAAATCAGGTATACCCATTTCTTCTACTTCCTTAAGATAGTAGTCACGATCTTTAATGACCATATCTTTCAACTCATTAACTCTTTCTAATACCTTATCTAAATATTTGTTTTCTGTTACTAATTCGATCATAAATCCTCCTTACTATAACGCAAAAAACCACATTTACCATGTAGTTAAAATAAAATATTCTCTTTTCACAAAATGTCATGATAATTATACTATAAATAAATTAGAAAAACAACAAAAAGACTTTAAAATTTAACAAATATAATATATAATATGTATAGGCATATTTGGAGGTAAGATATGGATATAAAATTCAATTCATTAGAAGAATTATATAATAGGTTAAAACCAGCCTTAAGAACAAAAGTAATTGAAATGCATCGTAATGGATATGATTATATCGAAGAAAGTGATGTATGGAATTATTTAAAAGAAATAAAATGGATTGATTCTTCTAATTTAGGATTATATCAAATGGTTAGTGATATATTAAACATTGATAATATTAAATTAGACGAATATTTGAAAAGCAAACTTAATATGACACAAAGACATATTTATTTCGAGTAGGAGGAATAACATGAAGAAAAAAAATAAAAATTCAATTATTAAAAGTTGTTTAATAATTGCTATTATCTTAGTAGTAATTGGAATATCAACACCAACACTACTTAAAAACTTAAAATTTGGATTAGATTTACAAGGTGGTTTTGAAGTTTTATATCAAGTTAAAAGTATAGATGGTAAAAAAGTCAATAATGACATGTTACAAAATACTTATAAAACAATTTCTAAAAGAATTGATGTATTAGGTGTAAGTGAACCTGAAATTACAATTGAAGGTGATGACAAAATTCGTGTTCAATTAGCTGGTGTTACAGACCCTGCTAAAGCACGTCAAACATTAAGTTCAGTTGCTAATCTTACATTTAGAGATACAAACAATAACTTACTTATGAATAGTGATGTCTTAAATAGTGGTGGTGCTAAAGTAGGACAAGATGAAAAGGGGCGTCCAGCAGTATCATTATCAGTTAAAGATAAAGATAAATTTTATGAAGTTACAGACAAAATTAGTAAACAAGAAAATAATGTAATTGTTATTTGGTTAGATTATGATGGATTAACTTCATATGAAAAAGAAAAAGAAAAATGTGGTGATGGTAAAAGTAAATGTTTATCAGCTGCAAGTGTTTCACAAGGTTTTGCAAGTGATGTAATTATTCAAGGAAACTTTACTCAAGATGAAGTTGAAATGTTAGTTAATTTAATTAATTCTGGTAGTTTACCTACAAAGTTAAGTGAAATCTCATCTAAAACTGTTTCTGCATCATTTGGTGAAAATTCATTAGAATTAACTGCAAAAGCAGGATTAATTGGTGTAGGATTAATTGGATTATCAATGATTTTCTTATATCATTTTGCTGGATTTATAGCAACAATTAGTATTATTATTTATTCATTCTTAACATTTTTAACTTTCTGGTTATTTGGTGGTGTATTAACTCTTCCTGGTATCGCAGCATTAGTTATCGGTATAGGAATGGCAATCGATTCATGTGTAATTAGTTTCTCACGTATTAAAGATGAATTAAAAGATAATGTAAGACTTGAAGGTGCTTATAAAAAAGGTAATAAGAATTCATTTATGGCAATTTTCGATTCAAACATTACTACTTTATTAGTTGCAATAATTTTATTTATATTTGGTGAAAGTACAGTTAAAGGATTTGCAACAATGCTAATAATTTCAACAATTGTTACAATGTTAGTAATGGTATTATTGACAAGATTCTTATTAGGATTATTTGTAAATACAGGTATATTCGATAATAAATTAAATTTATTTATTGGATTTAAAGGAAATGAAAAACTTAAAACAATTAATTTTGTTAAAGCTTCTAAAAGTGTTGTAATATACACTATTATAATACTTTTTGTTGGTATTTCTTCATTATGTATAAATAAATTAACTTTAGGTATTGATTTTAAAGGTGGTTCATCAATTAGTGTTGTAAGTGAAGAAAAAATTAATATTACAGACCTTAAAAAAGAAATTAAAACATTAGGTTATACTATTTATGATTCTGAAAAAATAAATAATAAATCAGTTAATGTAAAAATTAATGAATCGTTAAATAAAACTCAAGTATTAGAAACTGAAGAAACAATTAGTGAAAAATTTAATGCCAAAACTGAAATTGGTGTAATTTCAAATATGGTTAAAAAAGATTTAGTTAAAAATGCTATTTTAACAATCATTTTAGCATCTTTAGGAATAATATTATATGTTTCTATTAGATTTAGATTTAGTTATGCTATAAGTGGTATTTTAGCACTTGTTCATGATGTAATGTTAATGGTATTTATATTTAGTTTATTTAAACTTGAAGTTACAAGTATATTTATTGCAGCTATATTATCAATTATTGGTTACTCAATTAATGATACAATAGTTACATTTGACCGTATACGTGAAAATTTAAATAGAAAAACAAATGGTAAAGTTAAATCAAAAGAAGAATTAGCTGAAATAGTAAATGTTAGTTTAACTGCTACATTAGGAAGAAGTATAATAACAACATTTACTACATTATGTCCAGTAGTATGTTTAATTTTATTTGGTGCTCATGAAATTATTAATTTTAATATAGCATTATTAATAGGACTTGTTGCTGGTGTTATGTCTTCAATCTTTATAGCATGTCAATGTTGGTATGCAATAGAAAAGAAAAATATTGGAAAACCAATCAAAAAGAAATGGTATGAAGAAGAAGATTAAGTTAAAGGAGTTAATGCATAAGCATTAACTTTTTTTATGTTGATATGATATAATTTATTATAGATGATACTTATGAATTTAAAAAAATATTATTATAAGGAAGGATTACAACCCTTCTTTCGTATTATTGATTAAAAGTTAAATTTATTATATAATATTATTTATGGTGGTGATAGTATGAGAAAAGATAAACCAAATTTAACATTCGAAGAATTAAGAGAAAAACTTATCACATATATTACTGACGAAAACGACTTAGATATGATAAGAAAAGCATACATGCTTGCTTTTGAAAAGCATTTTGGAGTTAAAAGAAAAAGCGGGGAAGACTATATAATACATCCATTAAATGTTGCATATATTTTAACTGAGATATATGCTGATGCTAAAACAATACAAGCTGCATTACTACATGATGTTGTTGAAGATACTGATGTAACAATAGAAGAAATAGAAGAAATGTTTGGAAGTGAGGTAGCACTTTTAGTTAACGGAGTTACCAAAATTAATAGATTAAATTTTCAAGGTGACAATGAAGCTATGATTGCAAATCATAGAAAAATATTAGTTGGTTTAACTGAAGATGTAAGGGTTATAATTATAAAACTTGCTGATAGGCTTCATAATATGAGAACAATTTGGGCATTACCTGAAAAAAAACAAAAACAAAAAGCTAAGGAAACTTTAGATATACTTACTCCTATAGCACACAGACTAGGAATTGGTAGTATTAAAAGTGAATTAGAAGATTTATCATTGCGTTACTACAAACCAGATACATATTTTGATATAGTTGAAAAATTAAATAAAAGTAAAGCAGAACGTGATCAATTAGTTATTGAAATGAAACAATCTGTTTCTTCTATACTAAATGAACATGGAATTAAACATGAAATTAAGGGAAGATCAAAAAGTATTTATAGTATTTATAAAAAACTTGATAAAGGTAAAAAATTTAGTGATATTTTTGATTTGCTCGCATTACGTGTATTTGTTGATACCGAGTCTGAATGTTATCAAGCATTAGGTATAATACATTCTAAATATAGACCAATACCTAAAAGATTTAAAGACTATGTAGCAATGCCAAAAACAAACATGTACCAAAGCTTACATACTACTGTATTTGGTGAAGGTGGACAATTATATGAAATTCAAATTAGAACTTATGAGATGGATAAAGTTGCAGAACTTGGTATTGCATCTCACTGGTCATATAAAGAAAATGGTAGTAATGTAAAAGCAAATATGAAAAATACAATGGAACAAAAATTACAATTCTTTAGAAATATAATGGATTTAAAACAAGAAGAAACTAATGATGCTGATTTTGTAAAATCTGTTAGTGAAGAAGTATTAAAAGAAAATGTTTATGTATTTACACCTAAAGGTGATGTTATTGAACTTCCAAGTGGATCAACTCCAATAGATTTCGCATATAGGGTTCACTCTGGTGTAGGTGATAAAATGGTAGGTGCTATTGTAAATAATAATATTGTTCCACTTGATTATGTATTAAAAGATAATGATATTATTAAAATTAATACAAATAAAAATTCTATCGGTCCTAGTAGAGAATGGATTAATATGGCTTATACTAGTTCTGCGAAAAATAAAATTAAAGCATTTTATAATAAAATAGATAAAGAAGGTTATATTGAAAAAGGACAAGAAATATTAAAAGATGAATGTCGAAAGAAAAAAATAGCCTTTAATGAAATTATTTCAAATGAAAATATTGAAAAAATATTAAAAGAATATAAATTCCGAAATGTGGATGAATTATATGTTAATGTTGGTAATGGTAAAATTACTCCAACAATGATTTTTAATGTTATAAATAATAATAATGAAAATAAAGTAGATATCATCTTAAAGAAAGCAACAAACAATGCTAATATTAAGCAAACAGTAAATAAAAATGATATTGTTGTTGAAGGAATTGATGATATTAAAGTAAATATTGCTTCTTGTTGTAAACCAGTACCTGGTGATAGGGTAATCGGTTACATTACTAAAGGTAATGGTATTTCTGTACATAGAAGTGTATGTCCTAATGTTAGTGAATTAGAAGAAAGATTAATTGAGGTTAATTGGAATACAAAAATAAGCAAAAAATATTCTACTACACTACTAATACGTGCTAGTGAAAGTAAAAATATTTTATTAGATGTTGTTTCAAAAACATCTAATAGTGATATTACAATTCAGTCAATTAATTCATTATCACAATCAAAAGATGAATATGTTTTTGAAATTACTGTTATGGTAGATTGTAAAGAATCATTGGTTAAATTTATGAATGATATTAATTCACTTCAAAAAATTAATTCTATAGAAAGGATAATAAAATAATGAGAGTTTTAGTTCAAAAATCACTAGAAGCTAGTGTAAAAGTTGATGGCAAAATTTTAGGTTCTATAGACTCTGGGCTTGTTTTATTAGTTGGTTTTACTGAAGGAGATAATGAAGAAATAATAGATAAAATGATCTCTAAGACTATAAATTTAAGAATTTTTGAAGATGAAAATGGGGTTATGAATAAATCATTTTTAGAAGTTGGTGGAAGTATATTAAGTATTTCACAATTTACTTTATATGCTGATACAAGAAAAGGTAGAAGACCAAGCTATTTAAAAGCTTTAAATGGTGAAAAGTCTGTTTTATTATATGATTTATTTAATAAAAAATTAAAAGATATGAATATTGATGTTCAAACTGGTAAATTTGGTGCAGATATGAAAGTAAGTTTAGTAAATGATGGTCCAACTACTATTATGTTAGATAGCGAGGATTATAAATAGTGATAAATAAAATAAACTATAAATTAGTTAATCTTGCTATATTTATGTTTATAATATTTTTAATATATCAAACTAGTGGATTATGGAGCATAGTGCTATTAAAGCTATTTAAAATATTTTTTCCATTTTTAATAGCATTTTCTGTGGCCTATGCTTTTTATCCTTATTCAAAGAAATTACAAGATAAAAAAATTCCTAAATCTATTAGTAATTTTATGGTTTGTTCATTCGTTTTTATTGTTTTTGGATTTTTAATACTAGTAGTAGCACCACTTTTATTCGAACAAGTAGGTAGTTTACTTAATGGAATTCTTTTATTTATAAAAGATATTCAAATGAAATATGATTTTGATTTTGGACCTTTAACAAATATTATTCAAGATAATTTTTCTAAAATTATAAAAGATTATGGAAAAAGCATTATTTCAATTGTTAGTAAAAGTTTTAGTTATTTATCAACTATAATTATTACTATTAGTGCTTCAATATATTTTCTAATAGATATGGATAAAATTAGGGAAAAAATTAAAAATCATTATAAAGAAAAAGGTATAAAAAAATATAATTATATAAAGGCATTAGATAATTCTATGAAAAATTATTTAGATGGATTTACTAAAATTATTATTATAACAATTATAGAATATACTATAGCATTTTTGCTTATTGGACATCCTAATGCAATCCTTTTAGGTTTTTTATCTGCAATAGCCAATTTAATACCATATTTTGGTGGTTTAATAACTAATACTATAGCAATAATTACTGCTATAGTGATAAGTCCTAAGTTATTTATAAGAACACTTATAGTATTTTTAATTTTATCAATTTTAGATAGTTATGTAATTAATCCATTTGTATATGGTAAATCTAATCAATTACATCCGATAATTGTTATTTTATCAGTGTTTGGTGGAGGTATTTTATTTGGAATTTTAGGAATAATTATATCGCTACCAATGACAATATTATTGCTAACAACTTACAATTATTATAAAAAAGATATTAATAAGAAAATAAACAAATTAGAACTTTAATTTGTTTTTTTTATATAAATTTAATTTTTTTTTAATTTTTTTCTTGACTTAAATAGGTATTATATTTTATAATTCAATTAATGACATATGACAATTATGACATTAATCTTAGATAAGTAATAGTAAATAAGGTTTTAGAGAAAATGTGGTTGGTGAAAACATAACTAAGTTTACATATGAATATCACTAAGGTTATATAATCGTACATTTCTGCGTTAAAGAAAATAGAGGTAGAGTAAGTCTATAAAGTAAGGTGGTACCACGCGCAATGCGTCCTTACATTTATAGACTTTTTATGTACATTAAATATTTTTAGGAGATGATTTATATGATGATTTGGAGTCTTATTATTACATTAATAATTATTATTACATTAATATCAATAATGTCTTTTTTACGTACTTATTTAACAACATACAATATAAAATTTAACTATATATTAAAAACAATACAACAAACTATACAGAATTAAATTTGATGCAAATCAAAACTTATATTAATCTAATATTTTTAGATAAAGTAAGAACTATAAATGTATACTTGTTATATGTTTATAGTTTTTTTCATAGGATACTCGAACACATATTAATAATATCAACATGAGTATAAGATAGTAAGAGGAGTGAAAATATGGAAGAATGCGTAGCAATATTAATGAAAAAGAAGAAAATAGGGGATCACTTTTTAATGTTTGAACCATCAGAAATGGTAGAGGGTTTTGTTGATGAGTTCGGATTTATAGATATAAATGGAAACGAATATTGTCCAATTGACAGTCCAGAAATTATGAATGACGATATAAAAGAGGGAATTTGTTATTATATGCCAAAATCAATGATAGAGCAAAGATTTGGCAATTTAAAAGAAGCTGAAAAAGAATTAGTAGAATTACTTAAAAGACAAATTATAATAGGAATTGTATTAAAAGAATTTAAAAAGATTAAGTTATTAACACTAAATTTAGAAGAATACTACAATAGATTATATCAAGAAGAAATTATGGCTAAAAATCCAGAATTATATGAAAGATTTTTACAAAAACAAGTTCAAATTGGACAAAATATGCAAAATAAAGATTACAAAGAATTAGTTGATTTTATCTTAGAAAACTTAGATTTAATCTTAAAAGACAAATCTATGGATGATATGAAAAATGATCTTTCAGCACTTAAAGATTACATTGTTGAAGAATTGAATGAAAAACAAGAAATAAATGAAGTTAATAAACAAAAAAAATTAACTCAAGCAGAAAAACAAAAAGATTATGAAAAAACATTTGAAAATCTAATAGATTTAGATGATCCAATGAGATACAAAAAAATTAAAGATGTATTAGACAAATACATAGTAGGTCAAGAAGATGCAAAACAAGCAGTTATAAATTCATTAAAAATGAATGAAAGACGACAAAAAGATACTATGAAAATTAATACATTACTTGTTGGACCAACAGGATGTGGTAAAACATTTATAGCTGAAAAATTAGCTGAAGTAACAAGAAAACCATTCTTAAATATCGATACTACAGAATTATCATTACCAGGTTTAGTTGGTACATCAATAGAATCTAAATTAGAAGCTTTAGTAAGATCATTAAATTTTGATATTAAAGCAGCTGAAAATGCTATAGTATTATTCGATGAAATTGATAAACAAGCAACTAATGAAGGTGCTGGTATGGGTGAAAATGTATATAATACATTACTAGGATTTTTACAAGGTAAGAAATATACACTATTTAAAAATGACCGTGCTGTAAAACCAATGGAATTTGATACTAAAAATATGACAATTATCTCAACAGGTTCTTTTGCTAAATTCGCAAATAAGAATAAAGATGATGGATATCATAGAACAAATATAGGATTTACAGCTAATAAAGCTCATGAAGAAGTTGTAGACGTTGAAGATGTACAATATCCAACAATTGATGGTAGTTTCTTAAAAAAAGCAGGAATGCCTGATGAACTAGTAGGAAGAGTTAATCTTATTGCACAATTAGATCCAATGAATAGAAATATTATGAGAGACATTATTCTAGAATCTGAAGAAAGTGCTTTAAATAAAGCGAAAGCAATATTCAAAAAAAGTAATGTAGAATTAAATGTTACTGATGATTATATAGAAGCAGTAATTGATAAGGCAATTAAAATGAAAACAGGTGCAAGATCATTAAAATTTATAATTTCTGAATCAGTAAAAAATGCTGAATATGAAATGTTAATGAATCCACTTGGAATTGATTCAATTACTTTAACAAAAGAAACAATAGAAAATAATAAATTATATGATGTATACTATAATGATGTTAAAGAAGACGATGAAGTGTTAAATCATTTTGATCCAAGTGATTTAAAAGATCCATATAGATATAAAAAAATCAGAATGAAATTAGATGAATATGCTATTGGTCAAGAAGATGCTAAAAAAGCTGTAATAGTAGCATTAAAACGTGGAGAACAAGCAGAAAGTAAAAACGAAAGAATTACAACAATACTTGTAGGTCCAACAGGATGTGGTAAAACATTTATAGCTGAAACAGCTTCTAAAATAACAAATAGACCATTTTTAAATATTGATGCTACAGAATTATCATTACCAGGATTAGTTGGTACATCAATAGAATCTAAATTAGAAGCATTAGTAGAAAGTTGTGGTTTTGATATAAATAGAGCACAACATGCTATTGTAATTTTTGATGAAATTGATAAACCATCAGCAAATAAAGGTTTAAATATGGGTGAATCTGTATATCATACATTACTAGGATTCTTAAATGGTAAAACATATACACTATTTACTAATGATAGACGTCATCAACCAATTGAGTTTGATACATCATTCTTAACTGTAATTTCAACAGGTTCATTTGCTAAAGCAGCTAAATTAAATAAAGATGATAAATCAAATTCTAAGGTAATAGGATTTAAATTAGGAAATCAAACTGAAAATAATGTTGTAAAAGAAGATATAGAATATCCAACAATAGATACAGAATTTTTAAAGAAATCAGGACTTCCTAATGAATTAGTTGGTAGAATTGAAGCAGTTGAACAATTGCAACCTATGACTAAAGAAATGATGAAGCAAATTTTATTAGATTCAGCTGATAGTCCATTAATTGACTTTAAATTAATGTTTGAATCAGATAATGTTAGTTTAAGATATACTGAAGGATTTATTGATGCTTTAGTAGATCAAGCCTTAAGTTTAAAAACAGGTGCTAGAAGTTTAAGATATGTAGTAACTAATGTAATGACAAAAGCTGCATTCGATGTTTCAATGAATGCATACGCTTATGATGCTATTATTTTAACAGCTGAGACAGTAAAAGATAATAGTAAATATGAAAGGGTAAGAAAACAATATAAACAATTAGAAGACCCTAATAAAAAATTAACAAAATAAAATACTACTTTAAAGTAGTTTTTTATTTATATTAAGGAGAAGTAGTATGAGAAATAATGTTTTATTATTTAAAAAAATAAAAATAAACGATGATTTATACATATATAATCCAGTAAATGTTGTAAGCGGATATTATGAATATACTAATAATAGATCAGTTTTAGAACTGATTCACAAGCTATATATAAAAATATGAAAGACTTAAATGAAAAAAGAGAAGAAACAATGATTGGAATTGGATATCCAATATCTGATATAAATTTATTAACAAGATTTAGAGAAGCAGGAGATAATTTACTTAAAGCAAAAGAAGAATATTTAAAAGAAGCACGAAATAATATTTATTTATGCTACAAAGATGTAGAATATTGTCTACCAACAAAAACATTATCAAGTAATATCACTGGTAAATTAGGCCTAACAATAGATGTCATAAATAATTGTCTAGAAAATAATAATGAAAAACAAGTGAAAATGTTATTAAGAGATTTAAAAGAGGTATTATTAAGTGTAGATCAAGTAAAAGAAGACTATGAAAAGCAATCAAAAAGTAATTATAGTATGATTATAAAAAAAGCAAATGAAGAAAATGATAAAGAAGAAGAAGTAGATCAATTACAAAATTTAAAACAAGCAATTTTAAAAAGAGATCAAATATTGGAACAAATAAAGGAACCAATTGAGAAATTAAATAGGATGGTAGGACTTGTTGAAGTAAAAGAAGAGGTTAATAAATTAGTTAATTATTTAGTTTATAAAGAAATGACAAAAGGAAATTTAGATTTAGAAGAATTGAATCTTAATATGATGTTTACAGGAAATCCGGGAACAGGAAAAACTACTGTTGCACAAATATTTGCAGATATACTATGTAAACTTGGTTATTTAAAAAATAATAAAGTAAAAGTAATAGGTGCTCAACATTTAATAAGTGATCATGTTGGAGGAACAGGAGTTAAAACACAAAAATTAATTGATAGTTGCAAAGGTGGAGTAATTATTATTGATGAAGCTTATGTATTAGCAAGTGAAGGTACAGAAAAATTTTCAAATGATTGCTTTGGAATAATATTAACGGAAATGCAAAAAAAAGAAACAGTTTTCATATTCGCTGGATATGAAAGAGAAATGGAAAGATTTATTAATTTTAATTCTGGTTTAAAATCAAGAATTGGAATTAGATTAAACTTTAAAAATTACAATTTAGAAGAATTATATTTAATGCTTATAAATAAAATTGAAGAAGTAAATAAAGATAATGCATTATATAAATTACATTTTCAAGAAGATGGATTAGAAGCAGCTAAAAATTTAATTGAAAAAGCTATGGAAAATAGAGACTTTGGAAATGCAAGATTTGTAGAAAATCTAAAAGAAGCAATATTAAGAGAAAAAGCTAAAATTGTAGAAAAATGTTATAATTTTGAATCATTAGAAGAACTAGAAAAAATGTTATATAGTATAACAGCAGACGATATACCACAGTATTTAGTCGAAAATACTAAATCAAAGGAAAAAGTTCTAGGATTCCAACCAAAAAAATAGTTAGTGTATCAGATGTTAAAAAATTATT
>JALERC010000044.1 GCA_022763805.1 Mycoplasmatota bacterium
GATAACCCCTGATATAATTTGCCTAAACTCAATCGCAAATTTATCATCATTTTTATAAAAATGATGATAAATATTATATAGTAATTGATTTAATTTTCAACTTCATCAATTTACTATCTACATTATACGTGATATAATATAGTTGAAGAGTAAAATAATTATTATTTCTTCAAAATAAAAGGAGAATTAAAAGGAGGTATATTTTGAAAATAATTAAAACAATTTCACTTATTTTTCTATTAAGTATTATATGTTCAATTTCTGGCGTAAAGGCTAATGGAACTTATTTAAGTTTTGCAAACATTACAATAAAAGCTTTTGGTGGGACATATGTAACTGATCAAGTTTATAAAACAAATACAACATTACAAACTATTGAAACAACAGATATGACTACTACTATGAAAGCAAGAACACGCGCAATGATTACACCAAGTGGTTATTCATCATATATTACATTGAAAAAGAATCAATCTCAAAATTGGGGTTCAGAAAACAATGAATTAAATCAATATAAATTAGAAATAACATGTACTGGATATAATTTATTAAATGAAAGTTATTGGGGTACATGGAAATATAACTGGCCTTCATAAACAAATAAAAAAAATAAATTCTCCTTTTATTCATTATTTGGAGGCGATTTAATGAAATGCATAAAAAATAATAAAATGCTATTTTTAACATTATTTATTTTATTAGGTTTTTCAATAGCTGGTATATATAACAATATAAAAGAATTTAATATGAGACTATATGCTCATGAATATAAAATAAATGAATGCAAAAATAATATGAAAAATGAATCTGAGTTATTTGCATGGTGTAAAGAATATATAAAATGGGACGGACCAAAAAGATCAGATGCTTTTTTTACTTTTTTTGATATCATATTTGATAATCATTTTAGAATTATTCATCTTTTACTACCTATTTTAATTATTATGTGCTCGATAAATAGAATAAATAACAAATTAAAAAATGGATATATAAAAAATGAACTTATGCGAAAAAAATATAATATATATATGATACAAGAATGGTTTCACTCAATTAGTCATTTATTGATCATACCATTATTATTTGTTTTTATTTTTCTTGTGGCATTTATTTTAACTGGTAACATTGATTATAAAAATTCGATGTTAAATTTTGACCCATGGGTGAATCCTGTTTTTTTTGATAATATTATTTTGTCAATTATAATTTATTTTATTAATTTTTTATTACATGGTGTTTTTATTATAAATATTGGATATATAATGACAAAAAAAGGAAAAGGATATATTTTATCGGTGATATCATCATTTATGGTATATTTAGGATTATGGCTTTTTTCAGAAACAATTTTTGGATATTTTATTATGAGAGGAATATTTGGTAAACCAGAACTACACAATTATTTTTCATTTACGTCATTATGGGGATATCCTCTAATTAATAATTTTATGATTTTTACCTTGATTCAATTTTCTTATGCATTAATATCTTCAGTTATTGTTTATATAATATATAAAAATAAAGAGGAGGTTATAATGGCAAATGAAAAATAATTTGATTATAATAAAATCGATCACATCTTCTAATCGATTTACACTTTCTTTATTAATTCTTATTCTCTTAAATTTTTTAATGATTGGAAAATATTCAACAAACACTGATTATTTGAATGCTTTTATCGATGTAAATAATTTGTTTGCATATAATTTTTTTGTGGCAATAGTTTTATTAATTTCCACACTAAACGTATTGCATATTTTTGAAAACTATAAAAATATAATTATTAGATATAAAAATAAAAGGAAATATTTTGTAGAATTAATTAAACTAGTTTTAATATTAAATTTTATCATAATTATTATAAATTATATGCTATTATTTACAGGCTTAAATTTTTTTGCCGGACCTATAAAAATTACAAATATTGATGGTTACAATATTACAACTCTAGTTTATTCAATATATGTTTTAATAAAAAAAATATTATTATTTGAAATGATATCAATGTTTTTCTTATTATTAAATAAAAATTTTAATAAGAATCTTTCGCTTATAATATCAACAATTATAACTCTAAGTTTATTTATGGCACCATATCATGACGTTTATATAAATTCATTTAGTAATTTTCAAATATTTTTTTGGGATTATTTTGTATTTCATAAATATTCTTCGTTTATATTGGAAACATCATTCTTTGGTATATATTTTTGTATTAATTTTTATATATTGTATATACTTTCTATAATTACGATTAAAAAAATAAAAATAATAGGTGAATAATATGAAATATATTTTAAAGAAAGATTTTTATACTTTTAAACATATATTAGTATACTCAATTATTTTTTATATATTACCTTTATTTGTTTTTAGAGGAATAACTCATATAACTAATTTTGAAATAAATACTAATCTAATAGAAAACTTTCTTTCCTTTAACATAAAACTAAATAATTCAAATTGGATTTTAATAATTATATCTTTTATTAATACAACTATATATTTTATGTTAATGTATATGATAATGATTAATGATATTGAATTTGGAAAATCAAATATTTTTCTAAGAATGGATACTAATAAATGGCTATCATATAAAAATGTATCATTGATAGTAAGTATAATTTTTTACTCATTTATCAGATTTATATTAATATCATTATTATTTGGTTATTCAACTTTTAAACATATAGACATTATAATATATCAATGTTTATTATTTATACTAATTGCTAATTTATTGTTATTATCATACACATTATTTAAACATAAAGAATTAATTTTTTTGGTCTTATTTATTTTAAGTTTCATAATTAAAATATCATTAAAACCATTAACAATAATAATAATATTTTCTGAAATTTTAATTTTAAAAATATTAAAATTGAAAAGGCATAATTTATTAGAAAGGAGATAAAAAATTGAAAATAGAAGTAAAAAATTTATCTAAACAATTTAAAGGTGTTACAATTCTTGATAATGTTAACGCCACATTTAAAGAAGGAAATATTTATGGTTTAATAGGAAGAAATGGTAGTGGTAAAAGTGTTTTTCTAAAAATTCTCTGCAATTTTTATTCTCCTAGCGATGGTGAAGTTCTTTACGATGGCATAAATATTTTCAAAGAAAATACCTTTCCACCTGAAACTAGAGCGTTAATTGAAAAACCTGCTTTTTTGCCGGATATTACTGGATTTGAAAATTTAAAAATGCTAGCAACAATACAACAAATAATTGGTGATGATGAAATTTTAGATGCATTAGAAAAGGTTAATTTAATTGAAGACAAGGATAAAAAATATAAGGTTTATTCGTTAGGAATGAAGCAAAAATTAGGAATCGCTCAAGTTATTATGGAAAATCCTAAGGTTTTAATTCTTGATGAGCCATTTAATGGAATAGAAGATGCAACTGCTTCTAAACTAAGAAAATTATTAAAAGAAGAAGCAAAAAAAGGGAAAATAGTCATTGTTGCATCTCATATAAAAGAGGATATCATTAACTTGGCAAACGTTACCTATAAATTTGATGGTGGAAAAGTTACAAAAATTTAAAGAAAAAATACGAATATTTTTTCTTTTTTATTATGAAATTATTTAATATATAATTTGAAATAATATTTATTTTAATAGAAATATTTGAAAAACATGGTGGAGAACCAAAGAGTGTTGAATTCTGCCATAACATAGGTCTTACTTATGTTTCATGTTCACCTTATCGTGTTCCAATTGCTAGACTTGCTGCTGCTCAAGCGAACTTACGTGAGTCTCAAAGTAAATAATTTGGACAATATAAATTTAAAAACATAGATATTTTAAGGAGATTTTAGTAAAAATTGTACGATGTAAAAATCATACATTTTAAACCAAAATTTATATATCTATATTTAAATCTTAAATATTAAATAAAAAAGATTGAAATTATCATAATTTCAGTCTTTTTTTGTGTTTTGTACGATAAATGAAAGGAAGGTGCGAAAAGAATAAAACAAAGTAAAATCATAAAAAAAGAAAGGAAATAAAATTATGAAAGACTTAATAAAATTAGACAATATTGGTAATCCAGAAGTTTTAGAAAATATCACAAACTGGAGAGAAATTAAAAATCATGTAAAAATAAGAAACGAAAAAGGAGATGATGGAAAGATGTATATATATTTAGATCCACAATTAGAAGATTTAACAGTTGGAGCAAGATTAGCGTTTGTAAGAGAGTTTAGAGGTCTTACGCAAGATGCTGTAGCATAGTATTTAGAACTAGAAGAAGAAAATAGAAGAAGAACAGTAACAAGATATGAAACTAATAAAAGAGTTCCTAGTGAAGAAAGATTAAAGAAATTAAGAAAACTATATTGTGTTAACATAAATAGTATTAAACCTTATGATTTTGATTCACTTGAAGATAGTATGTATATTTTGTTATGGATGGAAAAACTATATCCAAATAGTTTTAAATATTTTGAAATAGTTGAAAAGTATCCGAAAGAGAAAGAACGAATAATGATGAGGTTTAGTGACGAATGGAAGGAGATGAGAGAAAAAAGAATAAATAAAGAAATCACATGGAGTGAATATATTGAATGGAAACTTAATTATCAAATAAAGGAGGAATAAGAATGATTGAAAAAATAAGTTTAAAGTTAATTGATGATTTTAATAATCATCCATTCAAGGTGATTGAAGATGAATCACTAAAAGAATTAGCTGACAGCATTAATGAAAATGGTTTATTAGAACCACTAGTTGTTAGAAGAAAAGAAAACAGACGATATGAAATGCTATCAGGGCATAGAAGAAAGAAAGCATTAGAATTAATTGGTGCAACAGAAGCAATATGTAATATAGAAGACTTATTAGATGAAGAAGCAACAATATTAATGGTAGATTCAAACATTTATAGAGAAAAAATATTTCCAAGTGAAAAAGCTTTTGCTTATAAAATGAAATTAGAGGCAATCAAGCACCAAGGTAAAAAAAAGCCACTTCTGCACAACCTGTGCAGAAGTTAACCTCGGTGGAGTTAATAGCAAAAGTAAGTGGAGAATCAAGAGAACAGGTAAGAAGATATATAAGGCTTACTTATTTAATACCAGAGTTATTAAAGTTTGTTGATGATACTGTCTTATATGATAAAATAAGTATTTTAACTTTAGGAATAACAACAGCAGTCGAATTATCATATTTAAGTAAAGAGGAACAAAAATTATTACTTTTTGCAATAGAATATGATAAAATAACTCCGAATTATGCTCAGGCTTTAAAAATTAGAAAATTAAGTGAAAAGAATAAACTTAATTATGATGTTTTAAAAAAATATTAAATAAGAAAAAGGGTAATCAAAATGATAGAATATCTTTTAACAAAGAAAAGATAGAAGCAGTATTACCTAAAGAATTATTGAAAAGAGATAAAAGATATATTGAGCAATATATTATTGAGACAATTAAGATATATAATAAAAATAATAGAATAAAATAAACTGATTCATAAAAAGTATGGTATAATAAAGTTAATAAAATTTTCAAGTGGGTGGTATAATGAAGAAGGAAAATATTCCAAAAATATTTACAGTTGATATTATAAATATCATTCTTACCGTTATACCTTTTATTGCAATATTTAGTTTTTGGAATGATTTAAAAGATATTGAAAAAATATTTTATATTGTTATACCATTTATAATAATTATATCAATAGTTAATGTAATAAAATATTGTATAAAAGTAAAAAAATTATATAAGAAATATGAAGAATTATATAATAATAATCAGGCATTGGCTCAAAATTATAAAGATAATGTTAATGAATTAAAACAAGAACAGTATAATAACGAAATTCTTCGGGATTTTTCAAATAGAGCAATAAATTTATTGTTAGTCTATAATGAGTTAACAAAAGAAGAAAGAAGTAACCTAAGAAAAGAATTAATTTCTAAATTTATTAATGGCAATATAAAGGAAGGTGAAAATAATGAGTGACAAATATAGAGTAGTAAAAATTATAGATGATACATCATTAATAATTAATGCAGGAACAGATAACAGTGTTGAAATAGGTGATGTTATGGAAATACATGGAAAAAGTGAAACTATTTTTGATCCAGAAACAAAAGAAGATTTGGGAAAAATTGATATCGTTAAGGATAGTTTAAAGGTGACAAAAGTGTATGAAAAAATGTGTGTATGTGAAACGTCTTATGTATCAAATTATTTTTCAACATTATTATCAAGTCCATTATTTGCATCTACACAAAAAAAATTAGATGTAGAACCAACAGATATATCAGGAACTGGTGATAAAACAATTAGAATTGGTGATAATGCAATTTTAATCAAAAAAACTACTTTTGAAACAACAAATTAAGAATCGCTAAGAGAAAGCGAAGAAAACAATTAAAAAACTACCAGGATTATAAAAATCATGGTCTTTTTGATAGTATTAAAAGAGCTCATATTTGTGTTATATTATAATTAATTGGAGGTGTTCTATGTATTTATTGGAAGAAATAAAAAAAATAATAGAAAACAATTCTACGAAAGTTTCTATCTTTGTGGATATGGATGGAGTTGTAGCAGATTACAGGTTTGAAGAAGGAGAAAATATAAAGAACAATAAACCTGGACTATATTTAAATAAAAGACCTATATATACTACAATAAATAACTTACAAAGGATTAATGATGAAATAGATTGTGAAATGTTTATATTAAGTTCATGCTTATATAAAGAACAAGCAGAGGAAAAAAGTTTATGGCTTGACAAATATATGCCATATATTAAAGAAAAAAATAAAATTTTTGTTTTATCACAAAACTTTGAATCTAGAAAGAAAATAAAAATTGATAAAATAAGAAAAAAATTAGATTCGAACGAATGTGAATTAGCTATTTTAATTGATGATACACATGATATATTATTTTTAGCGCTATCAGAACTAAAAGAAAAGGTAATTCCATTTCATGTTATAACTTTAATTGATTAAGGAGGAATTTAAGATGAAATATGATGTAATAATAGATTGTTATACGGATGAACCATCAGGATTAGGTGTACCACCATATTTAAGTGTACATTCTAGATATATAGCGGGTGCTTTAAAAAATAAAAACATTAACTATTATTATTTAACAATTGATGATTTACGTTTTGCAAATGGAGAAAAACATTTTGATAATTCATATAATAAAAGAATAATAAACAAAACAAAAAATGCTAATAATGTTTCAGAAATATTGAAAAATGTAACAAATATTTATGTTGTAATGGGATGTTTTGTTAAATATGAATATGTTTCAGCAGAACCTCCTACTTTTTTAGAAGTAGAAAAATTATTAAATCTTTTCTGTAACAAAGAAACTAATAAATTATTGTTTTATTCTCTTGGTGGAAGTGAATTAACAAGAGAAAATATTAGAAAAACAGTACCTAACAATTTATTTAATGATATTATTTTTGGTAATACTTACAATTATTTTATTGGAGAAAG